>CAZPEJ010000445.1:0-4630 GCA_964585465.1 uncultured Ardenticatenaceae bacterium | reverse complement strand
TTTTTTTGCGCCTTTGCGGTGAATCGTTACAAATTACTTATATGACCTTATCACCCGCCCAACAGTTGGCAAAAGCCTTATGGCGCGTTTATCAACGGCCGAAAATTCCCAATACCTGGGTTAACGGGGGAAATTTGCCCTGGAACGACCCGGCGTTTTCTGCCCGCATGTTGCGGGAACACCTGGATGAATCACACGGGGCTGCTTCGCGGGTAACGGCCGAACGGCAGCAACAACTGGATTGGTTGTGGCACAAGTTGGGGTTGGCAGCGGGAACGGCCGTTTTGGATGTCACCTGTGGGCCTGGGTTGTATGCCGTAGAACTGGCAAAACGGGGTTGCCTGGTAACGGGGGTGGATTTTAGCCCGGCTGCAATTGCCTATGCACGGCAACTGGCAGAACAAGAAGGAGTAAACGGCCGTTGTACCTTTCTGGAACAAGACGTGCGTCAAATAGCCTTTACCGAGGCTGGTTTCACGGCTGCTATGTTCCTCTACGGACAACTAGCCGTTTTTCCCAAAAATGAAACATTTTACCTGTTGCAACAGATAGCCCAATCGTTAAAACCAGGGGGGAAGCTGGTGATAGATCTGCTGAATCAAGAGCGTGTGGACAAAAAAAATAGCAATTGGTGGTTTACGGATGATACCGGTTTGTGGGGAGATGCCCCTTTTTTGCATCTGGGGGAACGGTTTTGGCTGGCAGATGAGGCCACTTCGGTGGAGCGGTACCACATTTTGCACCTGGAAACGGGGCAGATGGATGAAGTTGTGTTGTGTGACCAGACGTACCTGGTTGAGGAGATGGTGGAGATGATGAAGGAAGCGGGGTTTTCGGCCGTTTCTGTTTATCCCGCCTGGAATGGGTTAGACCTCTACGACGCACATGAGTGGGTTGTTTATCTGGCAGAAAAATAGACGTTGTTATTGTGAGATTAGAGATTGGAGATTGGAGATTGGTCAATTTCTAATCTCCAATCTCTAATCCCCTTCAGCATAAAAACAGGGAAAAAATATGATACAAGGTTTATCAGAAAATGAAGTCATTACTCGCCGACAGCAAGGGCTGGGCAATAATACGGCCGTTATTCCCAACCGCAGCTATTGGGACATTGCCCGCGCCAATTTATTTACCCTGTTCAACAACATCCTGTTTGTCATCGGCATCGCCCTCATTGCCATGGGGCGACTCAACGATGCCATGACCAGCGTCGGGTTGGGGTTAGTGAATGCGGTGATCAGCACCTTTCAGGAAATCCGTGCCAAACGCCAGTTAGACAAAATCGCCCTGGTAGCCACCCCAAAAGTTACTGTTCTGCGGGAAGGGCAAGAAAAAACTATCACCCCAGAGGAACTGGTAAAAGGAGACATCGTCTGTGTGGCGGCGGGAGACCAGATTGTCGTGGATGGTGTGGTGATTGGAGACAGCGTATTGGAAATGGATGAGTCATTGCTCACCGGTGAACCCAATTTAATCCGTAAACAAGTTGGTGATTCACTTTTTTCTGGCAGCTTTTGTGTCACCGGAAAAGCCTACTTCCAGGCCGAAAAGGTAGGGGCAGAAAGTTTCGCCAACCAGCTTACCGCAACAGCCCGCCAATTTGAAGTTGAAGAAACCCCTTTGCAACACAAAATAGATTTTTTGGTGCGCCTGGTAATGTTGGTGGTGTCCATCATGAGCATCATCATTTTAGTAACCGGGTTATTAGAAGGGCTTTCTACCTTGCGGATGGTGCAAATTGCCGCCGTTTTAAGCGGTCTGGTGCCTTATGGTCTGTTTTTAATGATTGTAGTGGCCTACGCTTTGGGAGCCTCCACCATTGCCAAACAAGGGGCATTGGTGCAACAGGTGAATGCCATCGAATCTTTAAGCAACATAGATGTGTTGTGTATGGACAAAACTGGCACCCTTACCGCTAACCGATTGTTGTTTAATGAGGTGTACCCGCTCAATGGCGAAACGGCCGAAACCATCAAAACCCAATTAGGTCACTTTGTCCGCAGTGCAACCGTGAACAACAAAACCAGCGAAGCCATCATGGCCGGTGTCGGTGGCGAAAAATACCCCATTACCGACGAAGTGCCTTTTGCCTCGGCTCGCAAATGGAGTGGCGTTGCCTTTGATCATCAATCCATTCAAGGTGTTTATGTGTTGGGTGCCTTAGAAATGCTCAACCCATACCTGCCCGCCGAAGCCACCAGTGGTGAAGCCATTTTATGGCAACAAGTCAACGCCTGGTCAGATCAAGGTTTACGACTGTTGCTCTTTGCCTGCAACCCCACCATCACCACCCTGCACAACGAACAAGGCGACCCCCAGTTGCCCCCATTAACCCCCCTGGCAATTGTCAGCCTCAGCGACGAATTACGCCCCCAGGCACGGGAAACCATCAACGCTTTCCACCAATTGGGGATGGACTTAAAAGTGATCTCTGGTGACAACCCCAACACAGTGGCTGCCCTGGCAAAACAGGCGGGGATGCCGGGGGACATAAAACTTGTTTCCGGGGCAGAACTGGCAGCCATGAACCAGGGGGAGTTTGATCAAGCAGCGACGGAGAGCATGATTTTCGGCCGTATTAAACCCGAACAAAAAGAGCAACTGGTAGACGCTTTGTTACGCCAGGGGGAACGGGTAGCCATGATGGGCGACGGCGTGAATGATGTGTTGGCTCTCAAAAAGGCTTCATTAGGTATCGCCATGCAAAGCGGTAGCAGTGCCGCCCGCAATGTGGCCGATATGATTTTATTAAATGATTCCTTTGCCGTGTTACGTCCAGCCTTTTTTGAGGGGCGGCGCATTGTTGGAGGAATGTCTAATGCCCTTTACCTGTTTTTGAGCCGTGTGATCACCGGTACCTTGATCATTATTGCAGTCACCATGATTGGCCTGGACTTTCCTTTTGACCCGGCCCAACAACTGTTAACCGCAGCGGCCGTTGGTATTCCCGCATTTTTTTTGACGTTGTGGGCACGACCCAAAAAACTGGACGAAAACCTGTTTTCCTCCCTGGCCCGTTTTGTTCTGCCGGTTGCCATTGTCACCATGTTAATTGGGGCGGCCATCTATGTAACAGATTATAATTCGTTGTTAAGTGGCCCTTTAACCCAAGATGATGTGCCACCACAAGTTCGAGAAGTTTTTGAGTCCTACACGGGGGTTCCTTTTGGGAGTGAGGGGTATCGTAACACCATTGCAACGGTGTTGGCGCAAGGGAGTTTATCGCTTTTCCTTTCCTGGACTTCATGCGTGTTGGTTTTGTTTTTAGAACCACCCCATCCATTTTTCTTGGGGTGGCGGAAAGAGGTTAGCCCCGATAAACGACCTGCTATTTTGGTGGTTGTGCTTTTCCTGCTCTTTCTTAGCACCACCTTCTTTCCCTCTGTGGGGTACTATTTTGGCATTCTGGTTAAACCTTTTACCATTGATTTGATCATTATGGCGATTGTATTCGTTTGGTTTTTGCTCATCCGAACTATCTGGCGGGCGAATTTGTTGGAACGTTTTTTGGGGTTAGAGGCTCTTTAACGTTTCGTTTTCAGGCTACCTAAAAATCCAAGTAATAATCCAACCGCCAGTCCAATCAGGGCGGTTGCAATCTGCTTTTGAATCTGGCGTGAGGGGGGATCGGCCGTTTCCAAAACCACCTCTTCTTCTAATTTTGCTTCCTCAGGAGGGGCCACCACCAGTTCATACGGCCGGGCCGTAATTAACATACCATTGCCTCTGGGGATAATTTTGTGGCCGTGTTTGTTGGCATACACTTTGGTAAATTCGGCCCCAAAAAGCAAAATCTGGGCTGAGTAATAAATCCACACCAAAATAACCACCAGCGACCCGGCCGCGCCATAGGCCGACCCCACACTGCCCTGCGAAATGTACAACCCGATGGCATATTCACCCAGAGAGAAAAGAACGGCCGTTACCACCGCCCCCAACCACACATCCTGCCACGCCACCTTTGCATCCGGCAACGCCTTAAAAATGATGGCAAACAGGAATGTCATCAACAAAAACGAAGTCACAAACTCCAGCCGGGGCAACACCGCCCCAAACATCGGTGAAAGTTGCAACAGGTAGTTGCCCAGAAAGGTGATGATGGTGTTAGAAACCAGCGAAACCAGCAGCAAAAAGCCAATGCCCAATACCATGCTCAACGACAATGTGCGCGTGACCACCACCCCAATCAACCCCCGGCCGGGGTCTGGCACAATGCCCCAAATAGTATTCAAAGCCAGCTTCAACTGGTTAAACACCCCCGATGCCCCCAACAGCGCAATCACCACACTGATCACCGTTGCCAAAATACCTGCCCCTGGCGAACTGATGCTGTCAATAAGTGCCTGAATCATACTAGCGGCCTGCACCCCCATAAACTCCTCAATCTGCTGCATCACCAACACCTGAACGGCCGATTCGCTAAACACAAATCCCGCCACCGCCACCGCAATCACCAACAACGGAGCAATGGAAAACACCGTGTAATAAGCCAACGCCGCCGCCAGCAACGAACACTTATCGTCACTAAAACCATACGTCGTATCCCGCAACAGTTCAAAAATCTCTTTAACGTATCTAAACATGGTGGTTAAGTTTCGAGTTCAGAGTTTCGAGTTCAGAGTTTCGAGTT
>CAZPEJ010000444.1:3529-4646 GCA_964585465.1 uncultured Ardenticatenaceae bacterium | reverse complement strand
TTTCACGTTTCACGTTTCACGCTCCTCGCTCCTCACTCCTCTCCTGCTCTGGCAAATCATTTTCGTCGCCCTGATGGCCCTGGGACGGCCGTTAAACACTTGGGACAGTTGGGTGAACTGGGGCATGAAAGCCCGTATCTTGTACCAGGCCGGGTTCTCTCCTGCTCTATATGCCGACCCATCCCGTCTGGTGACGATGCCCGATTACCCTTTGTTGTTGCCGATGCTGGAAAGCTGGCTCTATGGTTGGGGGGGGGCGGCTGATGACCGGGTAGCAGGGTTGTTGCTTTTTTTGTTTTTGCTGGCTGGGTTGGTGGTGTGTTATTCGGCCGTTTCCCGCCACACCCCCCAGTTCGCAATGGTTATCACAACAGCCTGGGCAGCTTTGAACAGCATCAACCTGTTGTTTGCGGTGGTGTATACTGATGCAGTGATGGCGGTTTTGGCATTAACGGCCGTTTTGTACCTCTACCAGTGGCAAAAAGCAGTTTCACCGCCAAGAACGCAGAGGGGGGAGAAGTTTCTGGCTGTTGTGACACCCGAACTGTTGATTACTCTTACCATGTTGGGGCTGTTGCCCTGGACGAAACGGGAAGGGCTGGTGTTAGTGGCGGTGTTGTGTCTGGCGGTTTCTCTGCCACTCTTCCCCCATTACCGTAAGTTTTTACTCGGTGTTGTTTGTAGTGTGACTTTGTTTTCTGGGTTTTGGCTCCTATTTGCTCAGTTTTATGCCTTGCCCAACCCCAACTTTTTGCCTATTACCCCCCAGACGATATTGGTAGGAATCGGCCGTCTACCCACCATTGGCTGGCACATGGCAAAATTGTTGGTTGGCACAGGTTTCAACTTCTTATGGCCGCTAACACTGCTTCTTTTCCTCTGGAATTGGCGCAATATGCGGGCTGATTGGTTTCATTGGCCGTTCACTGCCGCTGTGTTATATATTGGCATGATGTCCCTGACCTACATGGTCTCTGATTACGTTCCATATCAACAGCACATTGCCACTTCTGCCTACCGCCTGGTGGCACAGGTGGCGGGTTGGCCGCTGGTGTGGCTGGTGGGGGTGGGGGATGTGAGACGGGAAACGTGATGATTGGATGGCTGGTACTGTGTG
>CAZPEJ010000444.1:0-3429 GCA_964585465.1 uncultured Ardenticatenaceae bacterium | reverse complement strand
GCTGAAGCCAGCTAAACGGATGGGTAATCCTAGCTCCGTTTACGGAGCGTTGTTTGTAGCACGGCTGCTTTAGCACCGTGCGAGTCATGGTCAACCACGCCCCTTTGAAACTTGTGAGATGAAATACGCAAAACACCTTTTGATTTTATTGCCATTTGTCGGTTTGTTTTTATGGGTATACGGCCGATTTGACGGCTTGTATGGGCAAGACTCCTTTTCCTACTACACCTATGCTACCGGCCCACTCACCGAGGCTATGCCAGGGTTGCCGCCGCCCTTTTTCTGGCCGCCGGGTTACCCGTTGCTGGTGTGGTTGGTTTCATTGGTTGTGGGGCCGACCCCGTTAGCTGGGCAGTTGGTCAGTTTATTGGGCGGGGCAGCAACGGCCGTTTTCACCGCCTTACTGATGCACGAATTACGAATGACGAATAACGATTCGTTCCTTGCTCCTCGCTCCTCACTCCTCGCTCCTCTTCTCGCTGGTTTACTGGTAGCCTTCAACGGGCAGTTGTGGCAATCCAGCGTGGTGGTCATGTCAGACACACCTGCGTTGGCCTTTGCGACGTTGGGGGTGTGGGCAGTGGTCAAATACGGCCGTTCCACCCATCCATCCTGGTTGGCGTTAGCCACTTTTGCCGTTTCGTATGCCGTTTTGACTCGCTGGGCTTTAGCTTTTGTGGCGATTATTGCCGCCGGGTACGTCTTACTCATTTTATGGCGGCAACCTGGCAAAACGGCCGTTGGGCACTTCTTACTGGCTGCCACTATCACACTCCTGGTTCTATTTCCCGTCACAGGAGCCATTTGGCAATTTCTCACCGCCCCTAACCCCCACGAACCCAACTTTGTAGTAGATTTGCAAGTGGTGAAATGGAACCCCCTCAACGCTTTTCGTCGCACCTTTGAAACCAGTGACGGTGTTCAAACCTACAACTGGCCGAGTGGGTTATATTACGGGCTGGCAATTTTCCATCTTTATTACTTCACACCGGTGATGGGGATATTTGTTTTGCCGGGTTTGTGGGGCTGCTGGCGGGCCGTCAGGCACAAAACGGGTCTTTCTACAGGCGATGTCAGCAAAAAAACGCCCCCCTGGTTATCACCTTCCCTGTTTGTTTTGCTGTGGGCGGCGTTAGTTTATTTTTTCCTGGCGGGTATTGCCTGGCAAAACTTCCGTTTTACATTGGCCTATTTACCCCCCGTTGCCATCATAACGGCCGTTGGGTTGTTAACGGTATATGACCGACTGCCAGCTAATTACCAGTGGCTGGGGGCAGGTTATTTGGTAATTGGTTTAGCGGCGATGGGAATTGGCGGCTGGGTTTTAACAGAGCGTTTTATAGAGCGCAAAGCAGATGATTTAACGGCCGTTTCCTGGGTAGAAACCCATACCCCCGCCGACAGCCGCATCATCTCACTCAACATGACCGCCACCCTGCAACAATATAGCCATCGCCAGATTGAAGAACTGTATTACCTCACCCCTGCCGACCTGGAAACCTTGCTGGCAGATGGTATGCCAACCTATCTGTTTATAGATGTTGCCAGCGTCACCAACCAATGGCGCGACCTCTCCCCCGGCCAAAACTACCAATGGCTGCGCGACACCTACGGCTTGCGCGAAATCGGCCGCGAACGCACCTTCACCCTCTTCCTCATCAACCCATGACCCCCTCTCCCCCTCGTTCCTCTCGCCTCGCTCTTCTCCCCTCCCTCCTCACCCTCCTCCTCCTCTTCTGGTTCATCTCCCTGCGCCACCTCACCACCTTGCCACCTGTCTACGAAGACGAACCCTGGCAGGTCTCTACCGCCTGGAAACTGGCAACCAATGGCGTGTTTGGCTCCGATATATTCGCTGGTTTTTACCACATGGAGCAGCGTTATTACGGCTACATGCCCATTCACCCGATGTTCATGGCTGGGGTTTTGCGGCTGACCGGGCTGGGGCTGTTTCAGGCCCGGTTTGAGCCGGTGGTGATGGGGTTGCTCACGTTGTGCCTTACCTTTGTCTTGGGGCGGCGGCTGTATGGGGCAAAAGTGGGGCTGGGAGCGGTATTGTTTTTGCTTTTTGTGCGTTCGCATGGCCTCACGCCCAGCCAGTTAAGTGGTATTTTGTTTTTGGACATCCCGCGTATTGCTCGTTACGACATGGTGGTGCCGGTTTTTGCACTTTCGGCCGTTCATGCCTATCTGTGGGCACGGCGGCGTGGCGGCTGGTGGTATGGGCTAACCGGGTTGCTCATTGGGCTGGCGGGACTCAGCCACCTGTATGGTGTGTTTTGGCTGGCAGTGGTGGGCATCTGGCTGTTGTGGGATCGTGCCCGTTGGCAGGATTGGGTGATGGTGGGTATGGGTTTTGTATTACCCTGGCTACCTTACCTGGCCTATGTGTTGCCGCACCCGGCCGATTGGGTCGGACAAACCCAGGATTACGCCCCCCGTTTTCAGTTAACAGATGTGAACTGGTATGTACAAAACTTGTGGCGGGAACGGCAACGGTATGGCCCTGGGTTGCCATCGGATTGGCATGTCTTGACCAGGGTGGGTTTTTGGGGAACGGCCGTTTTTCTGCCCATTTCCCTTTTCTCCCTTCTGTACCGTGCCATCCGCCAAACGGACAAAACCGCCCACCTGCTGCTGGTTCCTGCCCTGGTGTTGCCTCTGTTGTTTGCCTTGTTCATCTACCTGAAACTGGCAAATTACCTGGTGATGGTGTGGCCTATCTTTGCCCTGGTGGTAGCTTGGGGGGCAGGGTGGGTATGGGAGCATTTTTTACCGCAAAGAGCGCAAAGGGCGCAAAGAAAAGAAAAGATTTTTGTGGTTGGGCGTTTAGGGTTGGTTTTGTGGCTGGTGTTTACGTTGGTAGAAGGGGGAATGCGGATGGTGGCGTTGGAAACGGCCGTTTCTGTTACCACTCCCTACCCCGTTTTCATCGCCCAGGTCAAATCATACATTCCCCCCGGCTCCCGCGTGTTGGGGTTACACCACTACTGGATTGGGCTGGAGACAACAGAGTACCGCAGCTGGTTTGTGCCGTTGTTGCAAAATGACCCCACTTACTGGCATCCTCCCCTGCCCATTGAGCAAAGCCTGGAAGCGATTAACCCTACCGTTATTTTATGGGATTACCGAATGCAACAATGGGCCGACGATGCCCCAGAAACGGCCGAATCTATTTTCCGTTGGATGATGGAGCAAGGTTTTACTCGTGCCGCCACCATTCAAGATAACACTTATGGACAAATGGAAATCTGGTTGTTAGAACATTAAGAAGAGAGGTGGTTTTGTAATCATGCTGGTTCTTTGGGAACTCAGGGGGTTGAGAACCAATGAAACGTGAAATGTAAAACGTGAAACGTGAAATTTCTCTGGTCACGTTTCACGACAAACCCCACAAAATCCGAAAGACCCATCATACTTTAATACATG
>CAZPEJ010000443.1:0-4648 GCA_964585465.1 uncultured Ardenticatenaceae bacterium | reverse complement strand
GTTTCACGCTTCACGTTTCATTGATTCTCAACCCCCTGAGTTCCCAAATAACCACATAAATAGTAAGAATGTTTTAAGAAAGCAAGGGTAGCAAACACAAAATTTGGGTGTATAATTTACCGAGGTCTGGTTGGGAAAGGCTTTTAGGGAAAATCTCCTCCCCCAAACTGGCACGAGAGAAACGCGACTGGAACACCCTGACCAGGCCTAGGGTAAGCCCCTCCCCTCCCTAAGCCTTGGCCGATCCCGTTTGTTGTTTATGTCTCTCCCCTCCTGAGGCATAAACAAAAAAGGCCATTTCTTTACCCCAAAGAATGGCCTTCTTTTTTTATATTCACAGGGATTAGAGATTGGAGATTAGCGATTGGTTCAATCTCCAATCTCTTGTAGGTTATTTAATCCGCGTCCCTTAACAGGGCTAGTTTATGACCTCCGTGAGCATACAATCCTATGGTTGAACCACTTCACAGGCAACGGGCTGTGTTACTCCGCCTGGTAACAGGGGAGCAGTGTAGAGGGCGTAAAGTCCACCGGGTTCGTTGGTGTCTCGTGGGAACGGACAGGTGAAGGTTAAAGAAGCAGTCGTTTCTCCACCCCCATCTCCAATAGTTCGGTTGACCAAAACCTCCTCGTATACACAAGCCACCCCGGTTCCCAAAACCGCGCTGCTTTCACACACTCTGACAATTTGTGGTTCGGCCGTTTCTGGGACTGTGCAACTGAGTTTTACTTGGATACCGGGAATGCAACTTAACCCATCCTCCTGCTCTGTAAAGCCACAGTTGCGGAGCGGCCCCCACTGATTACGCGAACAAGGTGCGGTCACGAAACCCCCATCTGGCGGAATGTTGAGTTGCACCGAGCCGCTATTGTTCAGGTTCCAATCGGGTACAAAGTCGCATTGTGGGCGGTTGATGATGGCCCCGCTAGCTGTGGTCAACCCGCTTGGCTCCCATTGCACATTCCCCTGCTCGTCTAACACGGGTTTACCTTCACAGAGAAATTCGGCCGTATTTGAATCAAAACCTAACGTCACAGAAATCGGTTCTGTGGCGGCATAATTTGTCACATCAATCCATTGACAATCTAACCCTGCCTGATATTCGTCAATCCAGCCCGCTTGAATGCCCTGAAAACTGCAAGAGTAGGTGTGGATTAAGGGGGAGGTTTCATTGTTGCTCAATCGCTCTGTGCTTTCCACACAAAAAGCCTGTTTGCTGGTCAAAAATTCAGTGGAATCATTAAAAGTAAATTCGCCATAGTTGCCAAAGTGGAAATGGTTGTGGCAGGCGTTGTATTGAAACATAAAGTTGCTGCTGTCTTCCGCCACCCGGCCGATATGTAATGGCGCATCCCCAATGTTGTAAACGGTGGCATCAAACTGTAACAATCGCCGCCAGCCCGGCCCACCCACACATTGTTCCACCAGGGCACAGGAGTCGCTGGGGAAATAGCGATAAATGAGGCGAAAATTGCTCAAATCCTCCTGCAACACTTGTAAATCGGGCGCACCCTGCTGTGAAACAGGCCCCAACCGCACCTGATCTGCCAGCGTGTCATTCCAGGGCAATCGCTCGAAGTTCATCTGGGTTTGGTGAGTGCCGATGCGTGTTTCCAGAGCTTCCAGGCAGGAGAGGGTGGGCAGTTGCAGGCGGTGGCAGCCATTCACCCCGCCGCTGTCGGCCGTGCAGGCGTAATCGAAAAATATCCAGGCATTTTCAGAGTCGTAACTGTTGGGGGGAAATCCGGCCTCGTTCAAACAGGCATTGCCGGTGCGTTGCAGTAGCAATTCCGGGTCAACGGGCAAGATAAAAGGCTCCTGCCAGGTGCCACCAATTTCCGCCAGGGCAGGTTCGGCCGTTCCGGGTGAAGCTGCGTCAGTTAAGATGGTGCTGCTAAAGCTGTAACCAATGGTAACTAAATCATGCCCTTGAATTTCCTGGCGGGTGGGCCCGGCCGGGTCTAATACAAATGACCAAAGAGCCTGGGGGGGTAAGGGGAGTTGGCCTTTGCCTTCGTACACAAAGTTGCGAAAGTTGAGGCGGTACATGGTCATTTGTACCTGGAGGTGGGCACGTTCTAACCAAAAGGATTCGGGCTGGTTCAACAACTCAGCCACCAGTTGCTCGCGCATGGGGGCGGGGAGTTCATCGAGTAACACCCCTACCTGGCTGTTAAGGGAAACCTGTACCAACGCACCGGCGGGTAAATCGGCCGTTTCTGCCACACCAGTTTGGGTGGTGGGAACGGCCGTTGGCCCGGTGGGGGCCGCCAGCGTGGCTTGTGAAACCGGGGTTTGGGTTGTCATTGCCGCCGGGGTGGTGGTGACTGTTGGGGTGTGAGCAAGGGGTGTGGTTTCGGCCGTTTCTGGCTCCACCCCCTGCTGGCACTGCACCGAAACCAGCAACAAAACCACTATCCCCAAACACAGTAGAAAAGAAGGTTGTTTTTTCATCGTCGTCAATACTTTGCAGTTAAATCACGTTTCACGTTTCAACTCCCACGTTCCACCCAAAGCGTAGCTCCTTGAGGCTGGGCAGGCAACCCAATTTCCCCATTTATCACCGTCACCTCATGATGGGAAAAGTATTCAATAAACCGGGTGCCATTGGGAATGCCACCGTGAGAAACGGGTATTGGTGCGGCCGGGCGTGGGGTGGGACTGCGGTGGGCCACTACCAAAATCCGCCCCGTTTCCCCTTCCCGTTGATACGCCAGGGTATCGGTTTCCGCCAGCAACATTTGAAACCCGCCAGTCTGCAAAACGGCCGATTCCCGTCGCAACTGGATCAACTGTTTGTAAAACGCCAGCAAGGTCTGGTTCCAACGGCTTTCCTCCCAAACCATGCAGCCGCGTGAATGCAACTTGGGCAAATCCACCATGCCAATTTCATCCCCATAATAAATGCCCGGCACCCCCGGAAATGTAAACTGCACAATGGCGGCCAGCTTGTGAATGGCCTCATTCTCCTCTGCTAATGTGTGAGTACGCGGGACATCGTGGCTGGTGAGCAGATTGTACTGCTGCAAGGCAATGGCCCAGGGAATGGCGGCGCGGCGAGTACGCCAGGTGGCTTCCAGGTTGGCGGTAGACCAGGGCAGCGGGGATTTGACGGGTTCTTCCAGGCCGTGTGCAAACTGGATAAACCCTTTTAACCACCACCAAAGGGGCAGTGATAACCCCATGTAGTTCATCACCCCATCAAACTGATCCCCTTGTAACTGGGGGGAGGCATCAAAAAAGTTTTCTCCCATGAAATAGGCATCGGGGCGAGCAGTTTTTACCGCCTGGCGAATTTCCTGGGTGATATGGTGGCCGATTTGTGTTTCGCCTTGCCGCCCCAACATATTTGCCACATCCACCCGCCAGCCATCGGCAGCAAAGGGGGGTAACAGCCAGCGACAAAATACAGAGTCGTCCCCCTGGTAGATGCGGCGGCGGAGTTCCAGGCTGCGATAGTTGAGTTTGGGCAATGTCCACACCCCCAACCAGGTGACATATTTTTCCGGGTGTTGGTCGAAGGTAAAAAACTCGGCCTCTGGCGTGTGGGGGTCGGAAAGGGCAGTTTGAAACCAGCTATGCCAATAACCACAATGGTTAGGTACGATGTCTAACAAATAACGCATTCCCCGCTGATCCAGGGCATGGCGCAGTTGTATCAAGGCTTCGTTGCCGCCCAGGTGGGGGTCTACCTGGTGGTAATCAGATACGTCGTATTTGTGGTTGGAGTAGGCGGTGAAGATGGGGTTGAGGTAAACGGCCGTTACGCCCAAACTGTGCAAATAGTCGAGCCGTTGGGTGATGCCCTGTAAATCGCCACCATAAAAAACTACCGGGAAAAAGGCATCATCTGGGGGTTCGCCCTCCCAGGGGTAGGTGTGGGGATGGTGGCCGCGATAGTCGTATTCTTCGGGTTGGGGGTCGTTGGTCGGGTCGCCATTGGCAAAACGGTCGGGGAAGATTTGATAAAAAACGGCCGTTTTGAGCCATTCCACCGGTTGATAATCTGCCAAAATCTTAAAATCCATCTGGTCAAGCGGTTCATACGAGGAAGGCCCGGCGGCTGAATACCACCACACCCCATCCTCAGCTATCAGCGTAAAACGGTAATGGGTGATGGGTTGATTGACCTCTAAGGTTGTTTCCCACCATTGTACCGGGGGTTGGGTAGAAACGGCCGTCATGGGAATGATTGCCTGCTCCCCATCGGGAAAAAGGCGCACATACACCTTTCGCAACGGCGACTCCACACTCACCCGCAGGCGCACCCGTACCCTCTCGCCCAGGCGTGGATACAGGTTAGACAAATAGTTGCCAGAACCATCGTGGTGAACCGAAAACAACCAATTTGGAAGGGGAACGGGTACAAACATTTACAAGCTCCTGTGGATGTTGAAAGCTGTTAGCTGTCATCTGTCAGTTATTAACAATTGGTGGTGAATCCTATAACTGTTTCAAAGAGAAGTCCAATGGTTGTTTGTTTCGGCAGCAATTCTCATTTTACCGCTTTCACCTGGGGTTCAATAGGGCGAGGCGGTTGGGAGCAAATGTTGTGGTTCTGGGGCTGACCCATAACCCAACCGCCCCGCCGCTACAACGGGTTGGTTTGGGCGGGGCATTCGGTAGAGGCGGGGCAATTGGGAAAGG
>CAZPEJ010000442.1:0-4653 GCA_964585465.1 uncultured Ardenticatenaceae bacterium | reverse complement strand
GGTTTTCGTAAGTTCTCATCAGGTTTTTTCAGCTACATTTCCTCTGGTAACTCCCTACTGATTACTGATTACTGAGTACTGAGTACTGAGTACTGAGTACTGAGTACTGAGTACTGAGTACTGACACCAGTGCCGATAAACGCCACCAACCCTCACAAACGACTGGCAACCGACAAATCAACCGCCTGATACCCTTCACCCCGTTCTGTTTTAATTAGACGAAACTCAAAAATCAGGTTGCGGCTGGGCAGATCGTCCGGGTCTGACCCTTCCGGCAGGTCAGAGTCGTGAAAAAAAACGGTGCCATAAGGAGAATCGGGGTTGCGGGTATCGGTGAGCCACAAACCGGGGGAAATCTCCTTCATGTAACGCATAAACCCATACGTCTGCTGCCGATGATGCCAGTAACACCAACCCCGAACGGCCGAATCTGTCTCCCCCCATTTTTTACTCTGGTTTTGCACCGGAATCAGGTTAGGAATCAAATACCCCGACATAAACAAGTCGGCTTCTTCGCGCAACTCTCTGGAAACATTATCCAGAGCCATCACCTCCACCCGGCAACCTTTGTTTTGTAAGGCCCGTACCACCTGCACAAAATCCCCATCCCCACTGGCAATCAGCACCCGATCCAGGTTTTCCGATTGCAGCAAAGCATCCACCGCCAGTTCCAGGTCCGCGTTAGCTTTGGCAATCATTCGCCCGGCATCATCCTGATACCACTTCACCCGCTTCACCACCACCTTGTACCCCAGGTCACGCAAGGCCGAGTGGAAATTGTTTTGTTTCATGCGGTATTCATAATCTGTATCTGCACGGGAGGCATCATAACTGACATAGGTATTCAGCCGCACCGCCTCGGCATTGTCGCGGCAGGCAAACTCACGCAAAACATCATATTGCAATCGCTGGCCGCCGTTGCGGTACATATTGGTCACATCTACATAGACACCGATTTTAGAATTAGATTGGATAAGAGTCATAACAAATACGCCATACTCCCCTACGGGTTTTGTGCCCATTTGAGCAGATTGACCAGGAATTCGGCCGTTATCTGGTCGGGGCGTTCCAGACGATGCGGGGCCTTGCTGCTCTGGTAAAGCATCGCCAGTTCATCCTCATCGCCGCCCAACGGGTGATTTTTGTGTTGGATCAGGGCGATGGGGCGCGGGGCAATTTTGGCCGCGTGGCGGTGAACTAGATAGGTATAGGGGTTGTTATTTTGGAAAATGTGTTGCTGCGACAAACCAGCCTGCGCCTTACCAATTGCCAGAATACCCTTAATCTGTTTCACCCCGGCCGCCCACACCAACCCCAAACCACTCGCCAACGGTTGAGTAATCAGCATCGGTTCGCCGGGCAACATTTGAATCAGAAGCCGTAAATCTTCATACAAATCCTCTGGGGTAAGGCGGCTGCTGGCACTGGCGTGGAGCAAATAACGCAGCGGATCAAGACCATACACATGGTAACCATTGGCCGCCAGCCCCACACACAAAGCGTCGTCTGCACGGCTAAAAATACCATAGGTGGAAAGATAAAGCAGACAAGGTGGGTTGGGGCTGTTGCCCGACGGCACATAATAGTAGGTTTCCATGATGGAGCCGGAACGCAACGGCCACAAATTCACCCGGCCGAACTCCGATGTGGGATAACCCAAAAAGGCAAAGTTCGTTTTACCAAACCGTTCCCCCGCCCAGGCAGTGATGGCTTGCAGGTCTAGCTGGAAATTTTCATCCCCCAAATTCCCCTCGCTGTCGCCAGTGCCACGCAAATCAAAGACCAGATGAGCAATTTTGCCATCTGGCCCGTAAGATTTTACTTCCTGACGGGCGCAGGTGATGACACTGGTTTTGGTCAGGGGGTATTTGGGCACCCACACCCGCAACGCCCGCAGGTTTTCATCTTTCAGGTTGACGGGTTTAACCAAAATACAATCCAGGTATAAATCATCATCGGTGAGGATGCCAAAACTTTCTTCGTTGTAGGGGAGTAAAGAAGCCATATTACTGTCCTGGGGTTGCTGTGGGTTCTATTAACTCGATAATGTATGGGTAATTCGGGATTAACTCAACAATACGGCGATACGCTTCGCGTAGGGTGTTGCCCGTGTCAAAGTAGCCGCTTAACATTTCTTGCAATACCACCGAGAGGGTTAGTTTTTGGTAAACCGTTGCCACCACCTGCCCCTGGCCTTCGCGCAGCCCCCAGCGGGGGGATTGGGCCACGCCAGTTCGCAGTTGGGTCGCCACCTCTGGCCCAAACAGGTCTGTCAGGGTTTGGTTGCTGCCTGCCAGGGGCAGGGTCAACCAGATGTCCAGGAACTGGTTGGGGGATTCGGCCGTTCCCAGGCGCATTGGTACCTTCATTTCGGGTTGCACAGCCAGCCAGATAGGGTATGCCTGGTTAAACCAGAAGGTGGCAAATTGAACGGCCGTTTCCCTATCCGCCTCACTGGTAATACCCAGGCTGGTTATCACGGCAAAATTGGCAGAAACGGCCGATTCCCCAACCCCCCTCAGTTGTGTCAAAATGTCACTGTTTTGCGCCAAAAAATCAGGCTGGCTGGCACATTCGGGGCATCCGGGTGGTGCAGCCAGGTCTAAACCCGCCAACTGCGGCAAAATACTGGGTGGAGACATTATCAAACCAGTACGGCCGAACAGGTAGGCGTTGCGGGTGCTGGTATCTGTTTGTACCCCAATCGGGCTGTAGTTGTGAATAATGCCATAGTAAAAATCTAACGCCTGCTGGCAGGCAGGGGTCAGCAACAACAACTCCCCTTTTTCATCAATCAGACGACACCCATTCGCCAGAGCCATCTGTTCAAAAATGCGGTGAGCCGTAATCAGGTTCGATTCAGTAGGCACCACAAACCCGCTCACAAAGTTGGCCGTATCGGAGATGGTTTGGGCGGCGGTCAACATGGCAGCAAAACTGTCGGGCGGGGGCAGGTTTTTGGCAGCAAACCAGTCGGAACGATAAATGGTGAGTTGCTGGTAGCCATCGCTGGGCAAAGCGGCCGTTTGTCCATTCCATTGCACCAGTTCCAACGCGGCTGGCTCGAAGGTTTCCCGCCCTAGTTGCGCCAATACCGCCTCGGTAGCCGCCGGGTCGAGAATGCCTCGTGCGGCCCAGCCGGTGCTGTATTCCACTGGATGTAGGATGATGT
The DNA here is from genome assembly GCA_964585465.1 of uncultured Ardenticatenaceae bacterium. Lineage (GTDB taxonomy): Bacteria > Chloroflexota > Anaerolineae > Promineifilales > Promineifilaceae > CAZPEJ01. The sequence continues at coordinate 1,481 of CAZPEJ010000442.1, read as the reverse complement.
CCGGCAGGGTATAGGTGAGAACGGCCGAATCCACCAGTTTGGGCAGCAAGGCAGGTTCTACCAAGACCATTTCCACATCAATGTGATACTGCTGCTGGAAATCGGCCGTTATCTGGCGCAGGGCAGCGGCGTGGGCGGGTGAACTCTCGTTTACCCACACGGTAATCACCGGGTTAGCCGTGCTGCTGGCGGGTGTGGCGGGCAGGGGAGAATCGGCCGTGCCATCGGGCAGCGACAAAAATAGCGGCGGCGGGGTATTGCTGGCTACTGCGGCCGCCTGGGCGGTGGCGGTGGCCAGGCGCGGCGGGTCGAGCAAAGCAGTACACCCCAACAACAACCCCGATAACAGGAGCAGGCCGGGTAACAGCAGGGTGAGGTGTGAAACGTGAAACGTGAAACGTGATTTAACCACAGATTGAACGGGAATTTTTACCACAGATTGAACGGAAAAAACGGATTATCACAGATTTTTTTAACTCGAAACTCAAAACTCGAAACTCAAAACCCGAAACTCACCCCCCATTCTTCTCCCCAATCAGGCGCAGGCCGGTGAGGGTGAGCCAGGGTTCAATGTGCTGAAAAACGGCCGTATGGGGAGCAACGGCCGTAATTAACCCCCCGGTGCCCACGACGGCGATGGGTTGCCCGGCATTGGGGTGTTCCGCCAGCAAACGACGCACAATACCCTCCACCAGACCGGTATACCCATAAATCAAACCGGATTGTACTGCCTGGATGGTATTTCGCCCCAATGTGTGGGGTGGGGCTTCTAATGGGACACTGCGTAACTGGGCCGCCCGCCCGGCCAACGCATCGGCAATCAGGTTTAACCCTGGGGCAATCACCCCACCAGGAAACTCCCCATCGGCCGTTATAACTTCAAACTTAGTGGCGGTGCCCATATCTACCACCAGGCTAGGGCCGGGGTAAAGATGATAAACGGCCGTTGCATTCACCAGCCGATCCGCCCCTGTTTCCATTGGATTCTCTGTGCAAACCTGAATCCCTAGCTGAAGGTGAGGAGTCACCCGCAGCGGTTTTTGCCCCAAATACCGTTCACTCCATTGGCTAAAGGTAATGGTTAAGGGAGGGACAACACTGGCTAACACCACCTGGTGAATATCTTGCAACCCCCCACACAGTGACTCCAGGATGAGGTTATACTCATCGGCCGTTTTTTCATGCACCGTGCGAACCCGCTTCTGCCGCAGCCACACCTGCCCATCCCACAGGCCCAATTTAATGTTACTGTTACCAATGTCTATTGCCAGAAGCATGGTAAGGGGATTTTATATGACAAGGGGACAAGGTGACAAGGTGAGAACGATGGTTACCCATTGCCCAACCACCCATTCATCAGATTGAATCGTTAAACTTCTGCGGCATCGGATGAAAAGCGGATAAACGGATAATACCCAACCACATCAGATGGAATCGTTAAACCCCTGCGGCAGCAGATGAAAAGCGGATAAACGGATAAT
>CAZPEJ010000441.1:0-4662 GCA_964585465.1 uncultured Ardenticatenaceae bacterium | reverse complement strand
ACCTTCAACACCACTGGTTGTGCCTGGGTTTTGGCGGCCACTGTTTCCGCCCAGCGATTGACATCAATGGCAATCAGCGGCCAGGTGTTGTAATGCCCAGGGATGACAACTTTGGGTTTAAGTAGCTCAATTGCCAGCAGCGAATCCTCTGGCCCCATAGTGAAGTTATCCCCTACCGATAAAACCGCCACGTCAATGGGGGTGCGCCCGATGAGGGCCATATCGGAAAACACATCGGTATCACCAGAAAAGTAGATATTTTTGCCTGCGGCACTGACTAAAAAACCGCCCGGATTACCACCGCCTGAACCATCTGGCAAGGTGGAGCTATGCCGTGCCCAGGTCATTTTCACCCGCCCAAAGGGAAAGTTCCAGCCGCCGCCGGTGTTCATGGGATGGGTATTGTCGTGCCCTTTGCCGTTGATCCAGCTGCAAATTTCAAAGTTTGCCACCACTTGTGCGCCGGTGCGTTTGGCGAGGGGAACGGTGTCTGCAATGTGGTCTCCATGCCCATGTGTTTGCAAAATAAAGTGAGCGGCAGCATCTTGAACGGCCGTTTTTGCCGCCGGGTTGTTGCCTGCAAAAAACGGATCAACCACCAACTTTGTCCCATTGACATTCAGTGTGAACGTTGCATGGCCGTGCCAGGTAATTGAAATAGACATGTTTGTGAACCTCCTTTGTTTTAACCGCGCCGGGACACAGGGTTTCATAGAGGAAAAACAGAGGTTCGTTGGGAACTCTGGAGTTGACAGCCCGTGAAACGTGATGCGTGAAACGTGAAATTTCTCTGGTCACGTTTCACGTTTCATTGGTTGACACCCCCACTAAGTTCCCAAAGAACCACTTCTCTATCTTCTCTGCGGTTCTCTGTGTACCAACTCCCACTTGAAACTTGAAGGGGATTGTACCTCAGGAAAATAACACCGTCACTCGAATATCGCTGGTGGCATAAGCCACATAATCTTTGTCGCGGATGGTGGCACGAATGCGGGGGGAAGTGGCGTTAAATCGGCCGTTTTCCAATGCCCACCATCCATCGGAGCGTACAACGGCCGTTCCCTGTTCTTGCCATTGACCGTTAGATATAAGAATTTCCACCACCAGACCTAACGTTTCAATCTCGGCCGGGGAAAAACCGGTCACTTTACCCGAAATAGGGCGCATAATCGGCCGTTTCTCTCCCACAAACAGTGGCATCTGTTCCCCATTTTTCGGCGAGAGAATGATTACCGCGATGGGCAAATCGGCCGTTTCCTTTCGTTCGCTGGCGCGGTAGTTAAAATAAGCTGTAATAGCCGCCGCAGCCACCGCCCCAATTGTGCCAATAATTGTTACCAATACCGTATCAGACATATCAGGACAACCCAACACAACACCCCGGGCCCCAGGCGTTGAATTTAGACTAACAAGGGCGAACTTATTGTCCGCCCTTGGTACTGCCGTTATACGATTGTTTTGTTTCAGGGAGTTAAACTCAAGATTTGCCCATCATCAACACCCTTACGGTGTGGTTAGACCCAAACGGTTTGATGCCTGTTGGCACAGGCTGGCCCCACCCGCCGCCAGCCACTGTTCTAAAGTTGGGCTGGTTGTCAAACCTGCTGCGGCATCGTCATAAATACCCTTCGCCCAGGTGTAATATCGCTGTGTTTCGTTGGCCCACTGCTCCCAACTGCTGTTGGAGGCGGCGTACCCCCCATTGTAACCTGCAAACGAGAGGTAAATATCCCCGCTGGTGTGCCGCAACTGTTCCACATAAAAGTTCAAACCCCGTGTGGCATTGGTTTCAGGGTCTTGCATGTTCTCCCCATTGGCAAAATGAAACGGCATCACCTGGAACAACCCCTGCGCCCCGGAACGGGAAACAGCATTGGGATCGCCGCAAGATTCAATTTGCATGATGGTGGCTACAATGTTGGGGTCTAGCTGGTAACGGGCGGCCCAGGCTACAATTTGGGGTTCCCAATGTTTGACTTGAGTTGAAAAGACGGGGGAGATGTTGCCAGTAACGGCCGGAATTGCCGTTGGTTCGGGGTTGGTCAATCCAAATGAATTGGCAGCTGGTGCAAAAACGGCCGATTCTCCCACCACTCCCTTAACCCAGGCTGGCACTACAAGCGCAAACAAAATAATCAGCACCAAAACGGCCGCTAAAATTAGCATCATCCGCTGCTGAACCGGGTCAGCAGGTATTTCGTGTGTTTCTAGTTCCAGGGGATCGCCCCATTCGATGATTTCGGGGTCTTGGTTCAAGGGTGAGTTTAAAACCTGAAATGTACGGTAAGTTTCATAATTAACCATCGTATTTTACCCCACTTTCACTGAAAAAAGTAACCGGTAATCGGCAAACAGTTAAACTGACTACCGATTACCGGTTACAAAAAACGTTACGTTTACCAATCTCAGTTATCTTGTCCTCTGGCCTGCATTCCAAAACCCACTTTCCGCGCACCGTTTGGTTGTGGGGGGCGTTGACGTACCCGTGAGTTGTTTTCGCGTACCGGTAATCTCAAAACATCTGGTTCTGGTGCCGGTTCAACCATGGGTTGCTGCATTGCAGATTGTATGGGAGCAGCTTCAATCTGGTGGCGGCGGTTACCAGTTAAGCTGGGGGCCGGTTCTTCCTGGTAGGTGGTTGGGCGGCGATTGCCGCTGTTATTGCGGGTAGGCTGGGCAGCTGTGGGTTGATCCCGTTTGGGGGCTGCGGATACCTGTGCCCCGGTGGCCCGAACAGGTTGGGCCGGTAAGGAGGGGGCAGTAGAACGGCCGTCTTCATCCCCATTAAAAATGCGATCCCCAGCCACCGTAAACGCCCCAATAAACAAAATACGAGTTAACCAAACCAAAACCGCCACAAAAATAGGAACAACCTGCAACAGCTGATCACGGCTGAGAACTTCATTGCCAAAGGTGTGATTCAGCAAGGTCAACGAAACAGCCCACCAGGTCATCAATGCGTTCATTGTGGCCCCCAACAACCACGCCCCCATCAAATACCACACCTCTTTGGGTTCGTTGCGCCCCTTCTCTGGGGTGAATAACCGCACCAAACCGGCAAAGTCAATGGAACAAAAAGCCACTGCCAATATCGCCGCCCAGGGCAACCCCAGGAATCGAACATTTCCTAACAAATTGTCTAAGGCAAACCGGGTGGTATCAAAATTGAATATCTCGAAGGCAATCAACGCGATAATCAAAATACCACCAATGGCGGTTTTGCGCGAAAAGGAGAGGTTCAAATCCCCAATTCCCAAAATTCCTGAGTTTTGATATTGTGCATTTCTCATGACTCTTCTCCTGTTATGAGTTCTACGATGTATTGCGTGTTGCGTAATACAGTTGGTAAAGGTATGCTGTTGTTCTTTCGGTTTTTTTGTTAGAGTTATTAGAACATCTGTTTTATTTCTTCAAGAGATTAGCACGTATGTTCTAGTGTGTCAACTATTTTACAGAATCCGTGACATTACTTGTCACAATCAGGTGCAGACAAGTAACATGCCTTCTTTTGTTAATGGGAGTTTGTCGGAAAAGTGGCAATGGCACGCGGATGACGCGGGTATGACGGGTTTTCGCGGATTTTTTTCTCTGATTTTATCCGCGTGTATCCGTTTCATCCGCGTTATCCGCGTGCAATCCTCTTTCCGAATGGCACGCGGATGACGCGGGTTTGGCGGGTTTTCGCGGATTTTTCTCTGGTCTTATCCGCGTGACCCGCGTGTTATTCTCTTGTTATCCGGCAGGTTGCTGGGGACAGGAAAAGAGGTAAAACTTATGGAAAGAGAGATGGATACAACGGCCGTTCTTCAATTTTTGCTCCACACCAACCAATTAAAACGTACAGCCCGCACCGGTTGGGGGCAGCGAGGTGTACCACAGGCAGAAAACGTGGCGGCTCATAGTTATGGGGTCATTACCATTGCCTTAGCTGTTGCCCGACTCATCGCAGAACCAGTAGATAACGGCCGTTTGTTGATCATGGCAGCACTCCACGACCTGCCAGAAGGGCTGACCAGCGACATTCCCACCCCGGCGTGGCGATTTTTGCCATCGGGTATTAAAGAGTCGGTTGAACGAGGGGCTATGAACCAGATAACGGCCGATGTACCGTTTGGGGCCGAACTGATGGCTATTTGGGAGGAGCTACAACGGGCAGAAACGGCCGAATCCCGCCTGGTTCATGATGCGGATAAACTGGACATGTATTTACAAGCGTGGCAATATGAACAACAAACTGGCAACCGCCACCTGGCAGAATTTTGGCACACCCCCCACACCTTCTTTTTTTCCCAATCCCAAACCATCTACCAGGAAATTCGCCAACAAAGGGAAGGGTCTTGAGTTTCAAGTGTCACGTTTTGCCCTGCCAAATCTATGCCAGCCCTTTCCTATCCGTATCATTTGTAACAAATTTCCCTTATCGGAAAAAATCAACCCATTCCAGGGACAATTGGGTAGCACCGCTGGTGTAAAAGTCGGCGGGCAAAAAAAGTTCAAAGTAGCCGTTTTCCAGGGGAATGCTGCCGGTGGTGTCGTCCGTTGTTTTTACGGCCGTTTCCATCCAATAAGGGCTACCTGGCTCTACGGCATGTTCGCCACCATTGCCCTGGATCACCGTTTGGCGGCTGCTACCATCCAGGGCAGAAACGGCCGTTCTAATCA
>CAZPEJ010000440.1:0-4678 GCA_964585465.1 uncultured Ardenticatenaceae bacterium | reverse complement strand
TAAGGAAGCTGGCCTGCGGGAAGAAGGTTTTCAGATGGAAACCCACTTTCCAAAGGAAAACCGGAAACCTCCCACAGGTCAGCCCCTAGTTGCATTTGCACAACAAGAGAATGGGGGCGAAACAAAATTTGTATCCCCTTTGTTTCGTCGGGGCCAATTAAAAGCGGCAGGATGGGGCTAACCTGCCAGATCAGTTCATCGGTATCACCTCCTTCGTTTTGCGACCCATCAGATTGCACCAATCCTTTAGGCTGTAGATAAATCCATTCTTTTCCCAGGTATATGGTAGTTGTGCTGGGATTGTGAATGTCAAATATGAGTTGGGCTTCTCCCTGTGCTGTCCAAACGGCCGTTTTTAAGGCCACTTGTAGCTGGTCTACCAGGCGCGGGACAACCCCCAGATGTACGGCCGTTAAATAACCTGTAGGAAGCAGGCGTAATTCGGCATAAAGGGAAGCTCCTTCTATGGTGCGAGGGAGTGCAAATGTAGTCTGCCAGGAGCCATTAGTTGCAGGTGTAACAGGCAAAACGGCTGTTTGTTCCCCAGAAGTGGTAAGAGAAAGTATCAGGGCATGGTTGGATGACAGATTGTTTGTGTTTCCATGAACTTCTATTTGCATATTGCCATCTAAAGCGTGGTGGTAGGTAACGGCCGTTATCTGGACATTGTGATCGGCCGTTAGAGGAACTACATCCCCTACATTAGCAATGGCTTGAGTCTGGCTGTCTTCGGTAGAAAGATCGTAATTGGCAAACGCATAAAACACCGTTTCGGCTGAGGCAGCAGGCAAAGAAAAAAGAGTTAACCCTAAACGGTTTTGCGAGAGCAAGTTGCTGGCTTCATAGTTTGCCCCGACACGGGTTTCTGTGATCAAGAAGTGCAGTGAAGCACCCGTGTCTGTATGCAGGGTAATTTGGTCACCGGGTTGCAGATTGTGAACCATGTTATCTGGCAGACCAATGGCATAGTTGAGGAGCGTGCCAAAGAGCCAGACAGCCACCGGGTTATCGGAAAGCATCACCGCCTCGTTGTAGCGCATCTCGCCTTTTGGGGTGGGTTTGCTGGGGTCTATCGCCAGGGCGATCACTTCTTCCGTTTGGCTGTAATACAGTTCAATCGAGCTAGGGCGGCCAATTGTTAAAGCCCCGCCTAACGCGCCAACCGTCTGTAAACTGTCTTCAGCTCCAGTGATGTCTGGCAAGGCAGGTGTTGGGGCGCGGGTATTAGTTTCGGCCGTTTCTGCCACCCTGGTAGGGGTTGCCTCAAGTTCCTCTGCTCGTTGGGCACGACCACGAAAGGCAAAAAAGAGAAAAACTAGCCCGGCTAACACCAGCCCACCCACTTTGAACCAGGAGCGTTTCCGCTCTTTAGCTGCAGCCGGGTCTTCTCCTAAGGTTACCCGTGCCATCTCCCCCAATGCCTGTTCATATAGAGCATCTGGGTTGAGGGTAATCATGCCAGGCCGCCCATCTGGGCGAATAAACCCGCCTTGTTTGAAGTCTTCTCGCCGACGGCGTAGGTAGTGCAGGATGTCCATATCGGTGCGATCTTGCCCGGCATCTGCTAACTCTCGCTCAATCGCCTGGCGAAACGCCTCTTGATATTCGGCAGGAATTTCCGCAATTTCCTGGTTCAGGTTTAAGTCGTTTTGGTCAAACAAAGTTATCTCGCTTTCAGATGGCAAGTGAAACTAACGCTCCACCACCTGCTGCACAGGCAAAAAGATAGGAAGGCGCACGGCTGGCAACCCCAATAGGATGTCGTTGTTGATTTCGCCGGGGCGAATACGGGCTGACCAGGCTGGCACAAAAGGTACTACCACACGGGCAATATCTTCACTCGCCAGGTTGAAAACAGCTTCTCCTTCCAGATTAGTGAAAACACGGGCAATACGCTGTCCTTGAGCGTCTACTGCCAGAACACTCACATTAGAAATACCTTCGCCTGGGCTGGGGGCGCGGTCATTGTTAGCGTCGTAGTAAATTAACAGGCGAATGGAGGTCATAGGAACGGCCGTTTGCAAAGAAACCTGCCCAACATGCTCCACAGTTAAAGAAATGGGCTGGGACGGGGTGAGGGTGGCTGTGGCCGTGAAAACCTGCGGCAAGAGGGGCAAAACAGGCGTGGCATTTAGCAGGTATGGCGGCGATAAATGAATGACAGGGGTAGTTGTTCGGGTGTTGGTAGGGGTGACGGTGGGAATTCCGGTGGGTGAAGGGGTCAGGGTGGGTGAAGGGGTTAGGGTGGGTAAAGGGGTTGGGGTTAAGGTAGGAGCAATCAGGCTGGTTTCTAACTGGTAACGGCCGTCATAAACGGTGGCTTTTTCGACCACAATAAACACCCACCCATCCGATTGAGTCAGAAAAACCAGGGTAGAGCCTACATCCGTTGCAGAGCGATCATCATTCTCGGCCGCTACCTGCCCGTTCCAATACAACTTGAGTTGAGTATCTAACCCCTCGAAAACGGCCGTATCTACTTGTAATATCTGCCCGGTTTTGAGGTAGAGGGTAAAAATGTCTATATCATCACCCAGAAGCGTTAAGTCAGGTTCGGTTTGCAGGCCAACCAGGGTGGCTGTGGCCCACTCATTGTTCAACTCAAAACGGTCGGGCAACAAACTACCAGATAAGGTAGCCGTAGAAACGGCCGTTGGGGTTGGGGGCAGAGGTAAGGTGACAATAATGGGCGTTGGGTTGGGGTCACCACCCTGGGCGTAAACCACACCTGTGGCAAAGAACAGCAACATGAACATGACCAAAACAACCCTTTTGTGATGGGTCATAGGGGGGTTTCTCCTTCTTGTTGCGGGGTAGAGGCTGGCCGGGAAACGGCCGTTGTCTGTGGTACAGTGATCACCTGCGGCAAGGCTGCCAGGTCTGTGACAAAATCCCTTGCCAACGTGGGGGCAAAACCACGTTTGGTAAGGTCTGCCTGTGCTGCGTTTCGCAGACCATTTTGAATCTGCTCTATCAGGTTGGCTAAATCCGCAGCAGAGAGGTGCATTGCCTGTATGCCGGTGAGCAAGCCGCGTATGGTGCCGGTGTGGCCGCCAAAGTCTGTAGGCATTTCCAGTGTTTGGACCAGCGTCTTCTCGCTGGCATTCCCTGTGGCGACCTGAGCCACCATCAGCCTGACAAACCCTTCTCTGGTCAGGTGGCGTTGTGGTAACAAAACCACATCAGCCACAGCCGATAATTGAACGTCCGACAGCGGCGTAGCGGTTTGCTGGCGAATGGTGTGGGTTATGTCTCCGTTCTTGAATGCGACCAGCATGTCAGCCTCGCTCATCCCTTGTTTCTGGCAGGCAGCAATTTGTTCGGCTGTGGCAGATGCTGCTATCTGGACGGTTGGGGCACTGTGTTGAGAAACGGCCGTTTGCAGGTGTTGGGCATTTTGTTGACCAGCAAAAGTAACCACTGTCTGATACGCCTCTCGTCCAGCCGGAGAGTAAGGATTTTCCAGGTGCTGCAATGTATCCAGAATGAGCTGTCGGCGGGTCTCGTTTTGAGTTTCCAGGTGAATACCTTTCACCGAAGCAACGCTGACAGGTTCATCCCTATCTTCTCGCCCATCCTGATTTAAGTCGGGAGAAGTGCTAACCACACGAACAGACTGAACACCAGGTTCGGAGTTACTGGTAATCACAGGCGGTGTTGTGGGTGGCTCGCCAGCAGATGGCGGGGATTGATTGGCTGGCGCAGCAGGTCCTAACCAGTTTGGGGTTGGGCCATTAACGGGTTCACCGGGGTGGGTTGGAGTAGATGTTAAACCGCCTATTGTTTGGGTTAATGTGGTAATTGCCTGCTCCAGGATAGCAAAACGTTCTACGAGGTGGTCAAGGTTGCCAGCAGGCGGGCGTGATATTGCCTCTGGTGGCTGGGTATTATTTTCCAACGGGTGCCCCAGGCTGGCTCGGCCGCCTATTTGATCATAAGCAGCCCGCAAGGAAGGGGATAACCGCATAGCTAACCAGGGGCTAGAACCAAAACCTGACATGGCGGAACCAGCCCGCAAGTAATCCAGTGCATCCGGGGTATGGGGCTGTGCGTTACCATCACGAAAGTTGCGCCCTAGAGAACGAATTTCATGCGCCGCTTCTATGGAACGGCGCACCGGCTCCGATTTCCCCAGAGCATACCCAGCCACTGTGTGAAGTTGGCGAACTCGCCCTTCTGTTTTGGTCGGGTCAGTAGTCAGGTATTGTCCATCGTGACGGCCGTCGGCCCGGAGGATGGCGGCAGAGGTCAAAGCGGCTCCTCCGAGTGCTGCCGTCGCCCCACCAGTAGCAATAGCTCCAACCAGGCCAGCCGCGCCGAATGCCGCTTGTTTACCCAATGTCGCCAGTTCTGTTCCCCCTGCCCCACCGGTGAGCATCCCCCCACCAAACAGATCAAAAGCCGCAGAAGCCAGCTTCAGGGCACTCAGTGTGCGCCATAACAACACTAAAAAAGTGATGAGACTGGCGGCAATGTATAACCCAATGCCCTGCACGGCTGCGGCCGAAAGCAAGCTCGTCATGCCACTGGTGATAAAAACGCTCATCAAAGTTTCAATAAACAGGTTGACAAACTGCCGCAGATAGGCTCCCAGAAAAGCCTGGGTATAAACAAAAAAGGCAAACAACATGGCGAATGGTGCCCCTAAATAGAGAAAAAGAGCGACACTGGTCAGGGT
>CAZPEJ010000439.1:0-4689 GCA_964585465.1 uncultured Ardenticatenaceae bacterium | reverse complement strand
TGCTTGATAGAGCCGTTCGGTCAAAATAGCGGCGCGGGCGGGATCGAGGCCATGAATGCTAAGGGTAAGAGCCTCTGCCACATCATAAGCAGCGGGTTTGATGCCCCAATCGGGGTGGGCCAGGGCCAGCCAGGTGAGCCAGGCACGAATGCGGGGTTCTTCGCGGGGGCTGGAACGGCGGCGCAAGAAGTAAAAGGGTACCCCAGTCTGTTTGAGGGCCTGGGCCAGGTTGTAACGCAACGCGCCGTCCAGGTAGGGGGTGATGATGGCAATCTGGTGGGTGGGGGTGCCCTGTTCGACCAGTGCCAGCAGTTGGGGGGTCAGGTTGGTGATCATTTCGCGGCGGTAACGGCCGTTTACCACCCCCAATACCCGGTTGCCAGCTTCGGCCGTTGGTTTGCTGGTGTGCATCAAGTAATTTTCGACCAGATTTGCCAGGTCGAGCATTTCGGGCGGATTGACAAACCCCACCTCAAATTCAAAAGCGTAAGTGCTTAAGAAACGAAACCGGTTTGCCCCCAGCGGGTCGGCGGCCAGGAAACGTTTGTAACCACCACCTGAATCGTAGGAAACGGCCGTTGTCTGGGTGGCATTCATTAACTGTTCCACAAAGTTTTGCCCGGCCGGGGTCTGCTCCTCCACATTATCCACAATCAGGTGGCGGTAACGTTCGCTAAAGTAGCGGTGAAATTCTGTGTGTTTCACCAGTTGCCTGTCAAACACTTCCACCACCAGCGAAAGGTCAAGCAGGCTATTGTCCAGGCAGGCGCGGCGGAAGGTTTTGACGGCTCTGGCCGCATCATGGAAGTGGCGCACATGGTCTGACTCCCCTGTCCAGGTGAGAATTTGCCGCTCAATGGCTTCCTCTAGCGTGAGGGCGTTGAGGGCAGCCCGATTGAGGGTATCTAACAGCTGGCTGACAATTTGTTGTGGGCGCAGGCGCAGGCCCGTAAACGCGCCCTCGCGCAACATGGGTGAGATGGTGTGCCACATCAGCAATTGGGCCAGGTCGTAACTGAGGAAGGTGGGGGGATGATAGGGGCGGGTGAACCCGGCCGGGCGAGCCACCAACGGCCAAAACAGGGAAACCATCTCCTGTGCCATGCGGTTGTAGCTGCTAATTTTCAGGTCGGCATAAGGCCCTAGGCCGGAGAAGTGAACGGTATTCAGCCAGGTTTGTTGATGTTCTGGTTCTGCCACCAGCACCAAAATGGTATAAGCAGGTTCACCCAGCCGCAACAGGCGCAGCAGGCGGTGTTGCAGGGCTGTGGTTTTGCCTGTTCCGGCCGGGCCGAGCAAAAAACTTGTTTTTGCGGCATCAACCGCCTCTTGTTGGGTGGGGGTTAGTTCCATGATTGTTACTAACGAATGAAAATTAAACAACTTACAGACTGAGATTGGAGATTGGAGATTAACGATTGGTTCAATCTCCAATCTCTAATCTTTTGTAGGTTATTTAATCCGCGTTCCTAAAGGCTGTTATAACCACTTTGCAATATCATCAAAAAGATTTGGCATCTCTAAAACTTCAGCAAACTCTTTTAACCAATGGCGAATGAAATGTTGCTTTTGGGGTGAAGCAGGAGCAAAACCCGGTTACGGCGGGCAAATTCTTCGGCATTTCCTATGCGGGGAATTAGACCTTCTCTAGCTGCAACCTGAAGCAATTGTGGTAAATCATCAATGCTCAATAAAAGCATGGCATCCACATCGGCCGTTAGCCGGGGTTTACCCAACAAACTGGCGGCAACTCCACCAATGATGACCCCTTTTTGACCAAAATGATCGAGAAGGCGTTGAACGGCCGTTAGAGAATGTACTAAAGGCTCAAGTTCAGATGGGGATATCATACACCACAAATATCCTTAATTCTTGACCACCGTAGATAAACCACTTCTTCTTCGGCTTGATCTGGAACCAAAGACAATCCCATCGTTCTAGCCAGTTGCAAAATACCGACAAATCGCTGCCACTGTTGCTCAAACGAAGCATTACGGCTTTCCTCTATCTCGATTTTTTCAACAGCTTTCCAGCGATTCCGATAAAACCTGACCAATTCCACATCCATTCCTGATGTTGCCATAATAACCTTCTTGTGGGGTGGTTTGTATTTTAAGCTGCTCAACTTACCCCTGCCGGAAGCGCAGGTGAACGGCACCCAGGTGGATTTCGTCACCATCCAGGAGTTGGATGCCGTATTCGGGGACTTGTTGTTCGTTGACGTAGCTGCCACTGGTGCTGCCTTCGTCGTAGATGCGGTAGTGGTCGCCTTCGAGCATGAGGCTGGCGTGCAGGCGGGAGACGGTGACATCGTTCTCAAAGGCGATGTTGGCCTGGGCGGGGGAACGGCCGATTTTCACCACCGCCATTGTTAGGGGCAATTGCACGGGCATTCTGGAGGTGGCTTCTAACACTTCCAGATAGGCATAGGCTCCGCCATCTTGTGGCGGGGTGTTACTAACTGTTACCGTTGGCCCTTTCTCGCGGCGGCCTCGTGGCAACAGGTTGGGTAGCTGTTTCAGCAGCCCAGAACGCCACAGGATAAACCCAACACCTGCCAGAATAATAACCCCCATTAGCAGAACAAAAACGAACAACAAGCTGCTGCTGCCGCCAACATCCAGGCTTTCTGGTAGTTGCCGATCTCCTTGCAAAACGCTGAGGGTGATGGTGGGGCTGCCTGCGCGAATTCCCTGGTCGTCGAGGATGATGACTTGCAAACTATTGTTGCCAAAAACCAGGTTGGGAATGTTGGCAGTAAACTCTGCCATGTTTTCTACGGGAATATCTGCTACAACGGTGTCGTTGACCTTTAGTTGGGCGGCGGTGACAGTGCGTGAGGCTCCATCTAACCAGGTGACGGTGGCGGAGAGGCGCAGTGAAACGGGGTCTGCCAGATCGGGCAGGGTGATGGCACGTTCTTCGGGGGCCAGGTTGATGACGACGCTGGGCACGTTGCCGGAGATGGTAACGGCCGTTTCTGCTTGTATGTCTGGTTGGTTGGTCAGGCTGATGACCACCGGGAACTCCCCTCCGACTAGACCATCCACCGTGTAACGCAGGCGGGTTTGGTCGCGGAAGGCAACAATCCGGTTGTAGAGGTTGGTAATTTGTTGTGGGTTGTCTAAAACGGCCGTTAAACCGCGAGAACCAGCCGCCACTTCGGTCAGATACGTTTGCCCGGCTTCCTTGCTAAAATCTGACAAATCCGCATTATTGAGCCAGATGGTGTGAATTGGAATGCCCAAACCAGCCGCCTGACGGGGTATATCCCCTGGGGGGGTGTTGCTGACAGCATCGGTGCCGTCGGTGACGACCACCAAAGACACGACCTGACTGGGGTTTTGTTTCAAACTGTTGGCACGTTCTAACAACCCCTTGATACTGTCTATCAGGGCGGTGGCTCCGGTGGCCGGGGATAAGGGTTGGGAGAAGAGGTTACGAATGCTGTTGTAAAAAATGGTTGGAGCCAGCAACTCTCTGGCCTCAGTTTCCCCCACCTGGTACACACCAACTGCGTCTACCTGCTCTACCATGTTGGGGGCAGCCGCAAATTGTTCAATCAGTTGTTGGATAACCGGGAATTGTTCCGAAACCCCGGTGGGAATGTCAATCAAAAACAGGGTAAGTGTGCCCGCCTGATGGGTGCCTGCCACTTCCACTGGCCCCATTGGCACCCCGCCATGTTGTAGGGTGACTGTTTGTGGGGTAATCTCCAGGGGTTGCCCTTGCCCATCCATGCCGTAGACGGTGAGGGAGATGCCAGGTAGGTTGCCGGTTTCGGTGCTGGTGATGGTGAGGTAAGGGGTGGGTGGTGTGGTTTCATCTTGGGCTTGCAGGGGAACGGCCGTTATTAACAACACCAGGAGGCAAATCAGCCCCAGTTTGACTAAAGAATGGTGTGAAGGATGTAGCCGTTGCCGTGCAAAACGCTGCAACTTGATCAATTGTTTGAATGGCTCAATAACCTGCTTGATAGACATATCGAGTGCCCCTTTTACCTGAGATGACGATGGTATAATAACACATTATGTTTGCAAAATCAGAAAGTGGGACGCGGACGAAGACGGGTGAAACGGAAATAATAACCATGATGGCTAAAAAATCGTTTCGGATAGTCGGCTGGATGATCATGATGGGGTATTGTATCTTAACGATATACGCCTGGCAGCCAGCCGTTGCCCAGGAAACGGTGCAAATTGTGGGGGTAGATACGGCTCAATTTCCCCAAATTCAGTTTCGTTTGATGTCGGATGAACCTATCACGAATCTGGAAGGGTTGACGGTGCGCGAAAATGGTGTGCCTGTTGCGGATTTTTCTGTCAATCCGGTGCCTGTGGGGATAGATGTGGTGTTTGTGCTGGATGCTAACGAGGCTATTAAGGAGTTTGATGGGGGGGAAACGACTCGATTAAACCAGGTGCAGGAGAGTATCGGCCGTTTTGCCACCCAGTTTATGAGTCCCAGTGGGTTGGATCGGGTGTCGGTGGTGGTGCCAGATGAGGATGGGGTAAACGGCCGTTTTTTGATTCAAGATAGCTCTGACCCTGATGTTTTGTTAGAAGCGGTGTATGGGTATAACCCGCCAGCCCCTACCACCACACCACTCAATGGGATGATGAACCTGGCGGTGGGGCATCTGGCGGATATTCAGCAAAACGGCCGTTTTCAAACGCTGTTGCTGTTTAG
>CAZPEJ010000438.1:0-4694 GCA_964585465.1 uncultured Ardenticatenaceae bacterium | reverse complement strand
CCCCTGCTTTTTCAGCATACTCGATGGCTTTGGCGGCAATGGCGGGTTGTGGTTTGCGGCTATCCAGTGCATTTTGCCAGTGGTAAGCCAGCAGGGGGTAAAAATCGGTCAGGTTTTGCTGGTGGGTTTGTTCATACCACTCAGCTACTTTTTGATGCAGTTCGCGCCGTTGGGAAAAGAGCAACAGGTTATAGGCTACCTGTTGGGTGATGACGTGTTTGAAGATGTAGGTCAGGTTGGGTTCGGGAACTTCCAGGCGGGTGATGTCCAGGCGATTGAGGCTGTCCAGGTTGGTGGGGATGTTCAAACGGTCTTGGGGGACGGGGTGAATGTCGCTCACGGTGTTGACGGCAAAAATACGGCCGATCACACTGCTCACCTTCAAAACCAATTGTTGTGCCGGGGTCAGGCGGTCAATGCGGCTGGTAATGACTCCTTCGATGGAGGTGGAGAAGTCGAGTTTTTGAATGTTTTCTGGGTCTACCGTTGCCTGGCACACGCCATTAACGACCTGAATCAGGTTGGCATCGCGCAGGGCATAGGCCAGTTCTTCACAGAAAAAGGGGTTGCCATCCCCGCGCTGTACCATAAAATCGCTCAACCAGGAGGGCAGGCTGGCGGCTCCTAACCGTTGTTGCACCAGAACGGCCGTATCTTGGGGTGACAGGCTTTTCAGGCTGATTCGTTCAACGACAGGGTGTTGCAATAAGGGGGGTAAGGTTGCCAGGGTGTTTTCCAGGGGACGCAAGGAAAGTAACATCAGTAACGGCCGAACTTCCTGGCTGAGGGCTTCGGCCAATGCCCAGGAAGCGGAGTCGAGCCAGTGGGCATCTTCCAGGACAATTAACAGGGGGGTGGTTTGGGCGGCTTTTTGCAAAACGGCCGTTAGTAACTCATGCGTTTTGTTGGCGCGGGAGAGGCCGGTTAATTCGGCGGTTAATTCATTGTCTGGTAGTTCCAGGGGTAGAACTGCATTGAGCAGAGGAGTGAGACGCAACAAGGCCGGGTCATCGGGTAGCTGTTGTAAAACCTGGTTTTGTCGCAGTTGTCCTTCATCGGGCAAGGCATCCCATTGAAAAAGCTGGCTGAAGATGGGTCGCCAGGCAAAGTAGGGGGAGGATTGTTCAATTGCATTCCCTTCACCAACCAGAGACAAAACGGCCGTTTCCCGCGCATCCAGCAATAAATTTTGTACCAGGCGGGATTTGCCAATGCCTGCCTCTCCTTCTATCACCACGATACTATTTTGCCCGGCTGACAACTGGTTGAGTTTGTCGTGGAGTTGTTGTTGTTCTGTCTGCCGCCCCAGCAAGGGGGTGTTGGTGGTGGGGGCGGCAAATTGGGTGAGGGAGGCAACGGCCGTTCCTTTGGGGTTCACCAGGTAGGCCGAGACGGGTTGGGGGCTGCCTTTCAGGGTCAGTTGCCCCAACGGGGAGAGTTGAAACGATGATTTGCGACTGAGCGCGTCCACGACTCGCTGGCTAACGATAATTTCCCCTGGTTTGGCGTAACTCATTAGCCGTGCTGCCATGTTGGTTTCGTGCCCAATGGCGCCATAGGTACGCCGGGTTAGGCCGCCATATGGCCCCACCCGCATTTGCCCGCGACTGATGCCGATCTGGAAATCGCGGATAAAACCCAAATGGGCAGGCAAATCGCAGAGGGCCATGGCCGCCCGCACTGCCCGTTCGGCATCATCTTCGTGGGCGATGGGGGCACCAAACCCGGCATAGAGGTAACTGCCCTTATCTCCCAATGTCACTTGCAACACAAAACCTTCAAAACGGCCGACGGTTTGTTGTACCCAACACAGATAACTATTTAACTTTTCCGCTACGGTTGCATCCCCTTCATAATCGAGACCGCTAAATTTTAGAAACAGGGGCACTACCTGGCGCAGTTCGGAGAGGTAACGGTCGGCTCCTGTTTGCAGTTTGTCGTAAATGGGTGGGAGTAACCAGGTTTTGACCACTTCGTCTGGTAACACCAACGCTGCCGAATCGGGCCAGGGGGTTGGTGGGCAGGGGTGAACCAGGTTGTGTAACAAGGCAAATTCCCCCTCCGCCAGGGGTGTCATTTGTAAAAGGTTTGGTTGGATGGCCTGGGCGGTTAGGACAATTTGCCCGGGGAGGGCAATTTTTTCGGCGTTGGCTACCTGGGTGAGCAGGTTGCCAACTAATACATCTATGCGTTGTATGGTGGGATCACCTACCAGGAAACGGCGGGCTGGCCCGGTGGCGATGGCGATTTTGATGGTAATGGCGATGGTGGTGTGGGTGGGGGTAGAAACGGCCGAAAACGTTTGCATTCGTTCTTGCATGGTCAGGGCACAAGCCGCTGCCCGCATCAATGACTTTTTCTCCTTTTCTCCTCCTTCCTCTTCAAACCAACAGGTGATGGCATCGCCGCTGAAATAAATAATACTGCCACGAAACTGGTGTACTTCGCCAATCAGGGCATCGTATACCTGGTTAATCTGGCGAATCAATTCTTCGGCTCCCTGGCGTGGGCCTAACGCATCTGCATAAGCGGCCGTTAAAGGGGTAAAACCAGAAATGTCAGCAAACAACACAGTTCCGTAGGTGAGGGTGGGCAGAGAATCCCCCCGGCTGAGGGTGAGCCGTCGGTCTATGGGCAGGTAGGCGTGGTTGGTTTTCATAACGAGGCCAGGATGATAGCTAGTTTGTAAACAAGTCGGGGGATTGTACTCTGTTTAACAGGCAGACTCAAGGAAGATAGGGTTTTTGGGTTTTGAGTGGGGATGAAAATGGCAGCGGATGGAAAACGGATAAACGGATGATGCTCGGCTGGTATCAGTGCCCAGTAATCAGTGTCCAGTAATCAGTGTTCAGTAATCAGTACCCTATACCGTGTTCATCTGTTTTATCCGTTTCATCTGTGGTTAATTCCCCGGTTCGTTTTTCGCCCTTCGCTATTTGGACGGGCAGCGGATAAAAACGGATAAGCGGATGATGCTCGACTGGTATCAGTGCCCAGTAATCAGTGTCCAGTAATCAGTGTCCAGTGATCAGTGTCCAGTAATCAGTATCTAGTACCGTGTTCATCTGTTTTATCCGTTTCATCTGTGGTTAATTCCCCGGTTCGTTTTTCGCCCTTCGCTTCTCACGTTGTTAAAATTGTTGTGACTACTCAGATATTACCCACTGATAAGGAGTGATTATGAACTTTGAATTAACTGCTGAACAGCGTGAGTTTCGTCGGGTTGTCCATGAGTTTATGGCAAAAGAGTTAAAACCGATGGCGAAACATACGGATGAAAAGGCTGAATTTAATTGGACGGCCGTTAAAAAGATGGGGCCGTTGGGGTTGTTGGGGTTGGAAGTGCCGGAGGTGTATGAGGGGGCTGCCCTGGATGCGGTGAGTGCGGCCATTGCGGCCGAAGAACTGGGTTGGGCTTGTGCCGCGACGGCATTAGCTGTCGCCGCCCACAATACCCTGGGCCTGGGGCCAATTGTGAAGTTTGGCACTGAGGCGCAAAAACAAAAGTGGTTGCCCCCACTGGCAACAGGGCAGGGCAAACTGGCCTGTTTATCTCTCACCGAGCCGGGGGCGGGGTCGGATTTACAAGGGGGGGTACGCACATCGGCCGTGCGGGAGGGGGATTCCTGGATAATTGATGGCAGCAAAATGTGGATGACCAACGCCTCTATCTCTGATGTGATGGTGGTGTTGTGCCGCACGGACTCCAAAGGGGGCAGCCGCAGCCTGAGCCACATTTTGGTACCTACTGATACACCTGGCATTACCATTGGCCCGGCCGAAAAGAAGATGGGGTTAAAAGGTTCACCAACCCATGCCGTGACGTTTGATGAGGTGCGGGTGCCTTTGGAAAATCTGTTGGGTGAGGAGGGGCGTGGTTTGCAGCAGACGTTGGCGACATTGGATAACGGCCGTATTGGAATTGGGGCGTTGTCGGTTGGGATTGCTCAGGCGGCTTACGAAGCAGCGGTTAAATATGCTAAAGAACGGCAGGCTTTTGGTAAACCCATTGCCCAGCACCAGGCTATTCAATGGATGGTAGCGGACGCGGCAACGGAAATTCAAGCTGCCCGGTTGATGGTGTATTGGGCAGCCTGGACAAAGGGGCAGGAACGGCCGTTTGGTAAAGAAGCTGCTATGGCTAAACTATTTGCTACGGAAGTCAGCGAACGAGTTTGTCGCAACGCCATTCAAATTCATGGCGGGTATGGTTACAGCAGCGAATTTGAAGTGGAGCGGATGTACCGCGACACCCGCCTGATGACCATTGGCGAAGGCACCAGCGAAATTCAACGACTGGTTATTTCCCGCTATGTGCTGGATTTGTAGATGGGGCGTATTGCGTAAACTATTGGGTGGAGGATGCCTATTTACGAGCAGAAAACTTTGCCACCTGGTTGGTTTTATGCCACTTTAGCGGAGAGGGTTTCTCTTGAGGAAGAGTTGCGGCGGGAGTTGCCAGCAGGTCATCTCCTGTTTCAGAAACGTGTTCAGGCAATTGCCCACCGAAATGGGGCGACGGATGATGTGTTGTTTCAGCATCTTGATGAACCAGACCGATATACGGTCATTCATTTGAGTTGGTCAATGAAAACGGAGATAGATGCAAGATACCCAACGGTGGAGGTAAACGGCCGTTTTGAGGACTTTTTAGCCTATGAACAACGGTTTCAGCGATAGCTTTAAGGCGCGGG
>CAZPEJ010000437.1:0-4695 GCA_964585465.1 uncultured Ardenticatenaceae bacterium | reverse complement strand
GCAGCATCCTGACGGAAAGCGGTTTCACCAGCCACCTGCACAACGACGACCTTGGTCTCATCTACATGAACGCCAGATTTTACTCCCCAGGACTGGCCCGCTTCATCAGTGCCGACACCCTCGTCCCCAACCCCTCCAACCCCCAATCCTTCAACCGCTACTCCTACGTCCGAAACAACCCTATCAACTTTGTTGATCCCACAGGACATAAAGAATGTGGTGCATCTGAGGATTGTAGTGACCCTATGCCTCACGAAATCATACAACCTCCACCTCAACCATTGGAGCCAGAACCACCACCTGAGTTGATCACATACCTGCCTCTTGATAAAGAGGATATTATAGGGCAAAGCGGGTTTGGGCCGAATTGGTACTCACACGGTCCTTGTCATCAAACGTGCTATTCGGACTCCCATAATATCCATACGGGATTAGACTTTTTTGCTGCGGCCGGGAGTTTAGTGTATGCCACAGTTAGCGGAACGATAGTGGATATGTATGCTAAAGACGGTCGGCCAAATGTGGTTATAGCAGTTACCATAGGTGATGTAACGTATTATGTGGTACACGGCCATGTTAATCGAGATACTAATCTTAGCATTGGCGATTCTGTAAATGCTGGTGACGTTATTGGAACGGTAAACGATCAAGGAGACAATTCCCACGCCCATTTAGGTATCAGGCAAAAGACAGGGGGGCAAGATAGGGCATATAACCCGCTGTTGTTTATGGCTCCGGAATTAACTATAGGTATGGATTTTGTTTCAGACGATTACCCCTACTATGGCAACGAATCGCCAACTTCAATCCGCTCCTTTCTTTATGGCCCCGGAAGCTATTTTGACGAAGATAACCAGGAATCTATGTGGATAATCAGATGAAAAAGCTACTTTTTATAACCATAATGGTCGGTCTGTATTCCTTCTTGCTAATTGGCTGCGCTGGCGAGGTTTCTCCCATTGAGATAGGAGTAACCAAACCATTGATGACACCATTACTAACTCAAGCAACCCCTTTCCAATCTCCAATAGAAACCGCTGTAGCGACAACAACCTCTTCAGTAAAGCCTGAATTGGTTAACACACCAACGCTTGAACCGATTGCAACAGCAACTCATACGGCTGTGACAACAACGCCTATGCTGCTTGAGCCAGGCGCAACGATACCACCGGTTGTATGCAGCCAAGTCAAAGCGTATATAAACATTCAACGAGAAACGAACGATGAGTCAAGGCGGTTAATGGACTTTGTTTTTGAAAATGAGGATACGCTTACCTTTCTAATGTGGTCAGACAGACCCTACCCCGGGCCAATTCCCACACCCCGAACTGGCCCACCCACAGAATTAAGGCAGTCTTACCGGGTATTACTAAAGGGGCAAACCTGGAACTTCAATAGCGGCACCCTGATTGAAAGTCAGATTACTGGGCAAACCGCAATGCAAAACCCTTGTGGTCAGAATTGCCCATTAGAAGTAGTTAGCCTCGCACCAGATGATAGTTGGCAATTGTTACAGGTAACAGATGCACCTGCTGAGTATCAAGGACTTTGGCTGGTAAATGAGGATAGTGTCACACACTTGATTCCCTATGTGCCTGTTGACAGCCAGTGGCAATGGTCAAATGATAGCCGTATATTGTGGTTAATCTACACATTACATGATATCAGCGGAGAAAGTTATGGTGCTGAAAGTATGGTCGTAGATTTATCCATCCCAGCTTCGCCACAGATTGTTTCCCAATCCTGGGAGTCAAACGAGATAGCTCCAAACCTGCTTTGGCCAGTTGAGTATGAGATTGTTTTCTCACCTAAGGATAAAACGGTGTTGTCTCATGAATATATTGATTTTTCCGAGTATCTGTCAGCAGATCAATTGGAAGTTTATCAGATTGACGTTTCACAAAACCCACCACAGCTTATGGATATATATGAAGCACCTTACCCTTTCTTAATAGATTGGAGTGATACACTGCAAGATTTTCTGGTTTTAGAACTAAGCACTACAGGAGCGGTCATTTATGCGTTGAATCATGATATCACGTATGAGATCCCTATTGCCGTTATAGAGCAAATGCCTGAATTGTTTATTACAGATGGTCAAATCAGCACGGATTCTACTAATGAAGACAGCGTGATGAGGTTATATTGGAACATAGACAGGGTGGCTATATCACCTGATTTACAACACATGGTGTTGATAAATGAAAGGGAAGTTTGGGTATTTTCCTGTTCAGGTTAGGTTTTCGTAGCTGTAGTGAGGTCTTCTCATTAGGCATGGTCTGTTGCATCCTGCTGTGAGCAAGCTTTGTCAAGTCCCAAAAATTGGGAATAGGTAGAAAAATACCGCTGTAGTGAAGTCTTCTTGAATGGCAGTGGTCGTTTTCTCTTCCATACTACACTTTGCTTTTTAACAACTTGCGGTATTGACCAGTTAGTCCATTTGCGAGTTCACATCGTGGGCAGCACAACCACCTGAACAGCACCAGCTTAGCAACCACCACCAGTGGCAGCGTTGTTTCCGGCAGTAGTGCCCGTTACTACCCCTTTGGCGACTGGCGCACCGAACCCACCGCCAATCTCACCGACAGGGGTTTCACTGGCCACCTCAGCGACAACACCGGCTCCAATGACCTCGGCCTCATCTACATGAACGCCAGATACTACTCCCCAGGACTAGCCCGCTTCATCAGTGCCGACACCCTCGTCCCCAACCCCACCAACCCCCAAAGCTACAACCGCTACTCCTACGTCCTCAACTCCCCCCTCAACTTCACCGACCCCACTGGGCATGCTGAAACCGATTGTAGCATTCCAGGGGAGTGTGGCCCGGTTGAGGAGTTTTGGGTCTATAACGCCCTACACCACTTGGTAGACTCGGCCGCTAACGGAAACGGTACAGCCAACTTTATCTTGGATAGTTATGCTCAATATGCCAGTGAACCAATTCCTGACAGTGAACATGTTTATCAGGAGGATCTATACCTGATGGCTGCCCAAAGTGGTATCTCAAAGGCGGCAGGTATTCTGGCAGCCAGAGGGTACGAAAACACGGCAGAAGCATGGGATAAATACAGTCAAGCAACAGATGTTTTTGATGGCACGGTTATGGCGGGTTTGTTTACCCTGATTGAGCGAGCAGATGCAATAAAAACGACCATTACAAGCAACCCTCTGTTAGGAAGCGATTGTAGTTTTAGTGGGAACACTTTGGTCTCAACTGGTGAAGGGTTCTTACCGATTAACCAGGTAGAGGTAGGTGACTATGTGTTAGCTTATGACGAAGAAACAAGAGAAATTGTTTACTACCCTGTGACTGCTACCTGGGTGCATATTGACCCGGTGATTGTGCGCCTTACCATTGATGGAGAAACGATTGAAACCACCCCAAATCACCCCTTTTACACCAGTGAAAACAGGTGGGTTTATGCGGGTTCGTTAGCTATTGGGGACGAAATTCGAGACGCTGCCTGGAGTACAGGCACTGTTGAAACCACTCCTTTTGTTTCCTATTCTCAACCTATGTACAATTTGACGGTTGACATTGCCCATACCTACTTTGTCGGGGAAGGACAGTGGTTAGTACATAATGTTTGCATCAATGATGTTCCTACTTTGGGCCGACCGGGAAATAATAAAGGGAATCGAGTAGTAACCGGAACGCTATCTGACGCTGAACAGATGTTCGGCGAACTCACAGTCGGGGCTACAAGTTTTACAACTTATCCTAATGGCGCAATTAGAGCTACTATGCCTGACGGGAGTTACGTTACCTTCAGGGCCGTTGGATCAGCGCAATCTCGATTTGTGCCCACGATCAATGTTGATAGTCCTGATATCGGTTATTGGGGAATCAAATTTGAGCCCTAATGATCACTTTATCTACAGGTTTAAGATGACAGTACGGAAATTAACAAATGAGGAGTTTGAGCAAGAAGTAAAACCAGTTTTAGAGCGAGTGCTTTGTGAAGTACCTATATTTGGATTGTTACCTGGTCAAGACTATCAAAAACGGGCACTCCTCTTTCCGATTAACTTCCGATTACCTAAAACTGAGTTTTCAGCTGTGATAACTGCGGCAGATGCCGTTGGAGACACAGGGTTTTATCTTTCTTTGCTTGAAAGGGATGAAAGATCAGGGAGTGTTAATGATCTTTATTTTTCATTACTTGAAGCTGAAAATTATTTTGGTTTTAGTGTTAGAGGGATCGTCTCTCTACTGGAAAATGTTATGTTCTCTCCAAATGGGAGTTGGTGCATCAAATTTGTTGTAGACGAACATGCGGTTATAGGAGGGTCGAGTTTGTTTATTGACACACTTTTTAATAATCTTCCTAAATCTGCTCATGAGTATCTACTCGATTTTCTGGAAGATTGTAGATATGAAAAAGAAACCTGGGGCCATTCATTAGATTGGTTGCCTCCGTTTTTGGATTACTTGTATGGTCAAGAACAAACTAATAACCTGTTGATTGAAACGGGTTTAAATAAATTGTTGTAAACTGTTCTCATCAACCGCCGTTTCTAATGGTAAATTGTGAATCGTGAATCGTAAATTGTGAATGGGGGGAGAGCTAAAACCGTGTCAATCCGTATTATCTGTATCATCTGTGGTTAACAGTGAGGAAAAATGACAGGTTTTACTTTGGTGAATCTTGGTGGATGAGTTAAATCGTCCCACACGAATCAGACCTAATT
>CAZPEJ010000436.1:0-4721 GCA_964585465.1 uncultured Ardenticatenaceae bacterium | reverse complement strand
CCCGACGTACACAAAAAAGTGTAACCGGGTGGCGGCAATAGCGATACCAAAGTGAATTTCGACATAGTGGGCTAAAACGGCCGTTACCAGGCCAATCATCAACAGGCGATCCCCCTCAAAAGGTTGCACATCCTCCTCTGGTGTGGGGGCAAAGAGGGCGTAATAAATGAGGTACATAATTAACCCGGCAATGCTCCCAAACGGCAAAGCCACACCCAGATAAGCCGGGCCGCGCCAGAAGTTAAAAACGATACCAGCCACCGCACCCACCCCAATCCACAGGCCAATGAGCAGGTTGCGCTCAAAACGGGTACGTAACACCCCCAACCAGCGAAATCCATAATAAAAAACGCTTAAATACAACGCCTGCCACACCAAAAAACCAGAGACACCCGTAATGACCAGGGCATCGAAGGTTTCGTTGTGGGAACGGTCTGGGGAGGCGTTGCGGGCTTCAACAGTTGCCAGTTCTGGCAGGTAGAAGCGGTTATAGGCCACATACATGGATTCTGGGCCGTAACCGATGAGGGGGCGGAGGAAGTTCCAGGTATCTGGTTGCCCGCCGGGGAATTGGAGTGGTTCGTGTGGGGCGATGAGTTCCAAGGCCCCTTCCCAAATGAGGGTACGTACCCGGCCGGTGCCTTCGTCTTCTTCTAACATGCGCCCAAAACGGCCGATTCGCGGCAACTCCCGCCATTCATTTAGTTCATTAAACACCGGCCCTAAAACTGGAGACTCCAGGTAAGGGTCAGTCAACTGGGTGGGCAGGTTAAACAAGAGTGCCCAACCCGCCAAAAAAACCGCCAGCAAAATCCAACTGAGCCACAACCAGCGCCAACCACGCCGGGCCGCGATCATCACAAAAATGGCAACCCCCAAAATACCCACCGCCAGGGCAAAGGCGGAAAATGTGGTCATGGCCCCGGCCAGCGATTGCAGGCGGCCAGTGGCAATGATGACATCGAGCAGTAGCAGGGTGGCGGTGAAGGTGACAATAAAACCCACCACGATAAAACCCAACGCCCACGCCCCTTCGCTAAAGTGGAAACGGCTGCTTTCGGTTTTGGAGGCGTTCCGCAAGACGACCAACACAATGAGGATGAAGGCAAACAACCCCATGCCCAGGCCTAACCAGGGGCCACGGCTGCCCGACCAGAAGATGGTGATGAGTTGGATGGCGACCACAAAGATATAAATG
Organism: uncultured Ardenticatenaceae bacterium; assembly: GCA_964585465.1. Taxonomy (GTDB): domain Bacteria; phylum Chloroflexota; class Anaerolineae; order Promineifilales; family Promineifilaceae; genus CAZPEJ01. The sequence continues at coordinate 3,523 of CAZPEJ010000436.1, read as the reverse complement.
GAAGAGCGAACGACATCGGCATAGGAGAGGTCTTCGTCGCTGAGGATGTTGGTGAAGGCGTGAATGATGCGCCCCAGGGTGAGGGGTAAAACCATGATGAGGTAGGCGGCAATGAAGATGGCGTTGCCCATGTGCCCGGCCACACGCACGGTGACGTTGCCACCCCAGGGGAGTGGGTCGAGATCGAAATGTTGCAAGATGCCATAAAAGGAAACCGGGATGCTGGTGATGATAACGGCCGTTACCAATCGGTTCACTTGCTGACGACTACGCATGGTGGCAATGGCGAGGAAAAAGATAACAATGTATGAAAAGGTGGTATAGGTGCCTTGCAACCGTTGATAAGACCCCAACAGGCTGGTGCGTGGGGTGACAGAAAAGAGCGTAGACACCAAATACACCACCACCAGCAAAAAGACAGGCAAGACAAAGGGCATTCGCCAGATGCTATTCTCGTCTTTCCACCGCCAGCCTGTCCAACCCCGCCACGCCTGCTGATCCACAAACTTCACCAGCCAGGCGGCCGTCATTAACAGGGCAATTGAGCGCAACAGCGTCAACTTATCGGGTTCAAAAACGCGGTCAGAGTGAATGTTAAAAAAGAGAGGGATTGTAATGATGGCAGCCAACCAGCCCGCTTCCATCAAGCCATTACACCATTGCGAAAGCTTGGAATCCATAAAAACTCAAGTTCCTTCCATATTACGAGTTACGCAGGCACACGCTTCCCTTCGTTTGCGCCTGACGAAGGGGTATCTTATCGCAAGGAAAAAGGCAGAGCAAATAACAAAACAAATGGTGGGTAACAACCCAGAGCAAACCATGACAACACCTGACATTTATCATCTGTTTTACGGCCGTTTGTCACTATCAACTCCCTTTTAGCTTTGACATAATGTGAGGTTGGAACAGTAGCTTTCAATATTATACCCCTCACCCCCCACCACCGAACTGCTCCCCAAATATGAAAACATATGATGTTTCCCCCTCTAGTATCAGTACCCGGTAATCAATACCCAGTGTTTAGTAGAGAATTGTTAGAGGGAATGTATCTTCAAAAACCTGATAAGGACTTACAAAAACCTGTACGAAGGGCTGTGACATTGGGCGGGCCAGGTGGGCAGTGGTGTGATATTGAGGAGGTTAGGCTATGTTACCTTGTTTTTGTACAAACTCAGCGGGTTTTAACTTTTTCCTTCAAATACAAGCGGTTTTAACTCAAGAAAACCGCGTAAAACAGTACCTTTCCAAACAAATCAACAGGTCAGCCGCATTTTGCTTTTGAGCCTTTACCCGTTTTGACAACAGCCCCAGGATGTGTTGATTTTCCAACCTGGAAGTATTTACAAACACAATGGGGATCAGCTGCAAACAGCGGGACAGGAATATCATGGGCTGGGCCAAGTTACTTTGGCCAAGGCAGTCATGTTGATTGCAATTCTTCAAGTAGCTTAAATGACTATTATGATCTCGATCATGCACTAAATACATGGGATAACATTTATCCACCCGCAACGGGAACCGTTTTGTATGCTGGTTGGGCAAGTGGAGGATGGTGTGTATTAGGCCGTATTGTCGTTATCGACTTAGGAAATGGTTATAAATCTTTAGCCGCTCATTTGAGGAGTGTGCATACTTCTGCCGGAAATGTTGTTAGCACAGACACCCTTATTGGTAGAGCAGGTGGCAGTGGCTGTGCAGGTGATGGTGTATGGAGTACACATCTTCACCAAGGCCGATATTTGAATGCAACTTTACAAACCACTCCTACAGTTGGCGTATATGGTGGTCAAAGTGCCCAGCCAATTAAAGTGTATTATTCCGGTGGGAATTATTGGTACATAACCAATGGTCAACAAATGAGGTGGAGGCCATGAGAAAGGCATATCCATGGATCCACTTTACTTTTGCGTTACTCCTAGCTAGTTGTAGGGAAATGATGCCCCAAAGTAGTTTTAAGTAAATACTCTTGTTATGTCATCACGAAGTTTTTATTTTTAGTTTTTGAACAACATGTGAAGGAGGTAATCACATGAAAAGCCACTTACAACCAAAAAGATGGAAGTTTGTCGTGTTGTTGTCGCTCCTCTTATGCCTTGTGTTTGTTCCCTCAAGTAATGCCCTTGAGATATTAAACGACTCTGTCGTGACCATTAAGGCGGGAGAGGTCATTGACGACGATTTGATCGTGTTTGCCAACGAAATTATCCTGGATGGCACGGTCAAAGGAGATTTGATTTTCTTTGCAAGCAAAGCCACCCTGAATGGGGTGGTAGAAGGGGATTTAATGGGGGGTGGACAGGAGATTTTTCTCAATGGCACCTTCAATGACGATGTGCGGGTCGGTGGCAACGTCGTCACGCTGGGTGAAGCAGCCCAGATAGACGATGATTTGATGGTGGGGGGATATAGCCTGGAAAGTGTGGCTGGCAGCCTGGTACAAGGGGATATGTTCTTTGGCGGGGTGCAGTCGCGGCTGGCAGGTGATGTGGCCGGAAGCCTTTACGCTGGCACTGGTGGGTTGGAACTGTTGGGTCATGTGGCCGGTGATGTGCGGGCTGAGGTAGATGCGGCCTCGGAAGCCCCGCCTGTTTCGCCATTTATGTTTATGCCGGGCATGGCAAATGTGCCAACCTTTAAGTGGGGGCTTGCGCTGGGCGAAGGGGCTACCATTGGCGGTAACTTAGATTATTCAGCCCCATTAGCTGTAGAGATTCCAGCCGATGTGGTGGCTGGCAAAATTTCTTTTGAGCAAGTGGTTCAACCAGTAGCCACAGAAGCGGCAGAACCAGTCGTTACGCCTGCACAACAAGCGTTAAACTGGACAGCCGATTTGCTGCGTCAACTGGTTACACTGCTCCTGATTGGCTTTTTGATGGTGTGGCTCACCCCTCGCTGGACAGCCAAGGTAGCTGACCTGGTGCAAAAAGGCCCGCTGCCTGCGATGGGTTGGGGAGTGTTGGCCATTGCCGCTATTTTTGTGGCGATGGTGCTGGCCCTGGTGGTCATGATTATCCTGGCGGCGGCCCTGGGGGCTGTAACATTGGGTGGGCTAAGTGGTGCAGTGGTGATGGTTGGCCTGTTTGTCATTCTGGCCTTGATCCTGCTCTTTGCCTTCACAGCTGCCTACTTTGCCAAGATTGTGGTGGCTACCGCTGGCGGCCGTTACATCTTTAGCCGCTTTAACAGCCCATTGGCCGAAAATCGGTACTGGTCTATGGCTCTGGGGGTGCTGCTCATTGTTCTCCTGGCAGCCATCCCCTGGATTGGCCCGCTGGTGAGCCTGGTTGTCCTGTTATTGGGGTTTGGTGCCTTGTGGCAGGAGGGGTTTGATGGTTGGAAACATCGCTTGGGCATGTGGCGGATTGAGGAACCAATGCCAGAAGTGAAGATGAAACCTGCTTAACCCGGCTACCTGGTTTAATCAGGGTTTAGAAGCCGTTATCAACCCGTTTACGGCCGTTGATAGCGGCTTTTTTGTTTCTAAACGGTAAACGTATTCTTAAACCAAACACACCTTCCC
>CAZPEJ010000435.1:0-4735 GCA_964585465.1 uncultured Ardenticatenaceae bacterium | reverse complement strand
CCTGTCGTGAGAGAATATGATGCGCTGGTAGACTACGAATATCGCTATCCAAAGCAAGCAAATCAATACTTACATTTGAGGGCAAAGGAATCGTTAGTCGTTCAATCTCGGAAGGAACCAATTCAAGCACTCCACCACCATAGTGCCGACCTTCCAATTCCGCGCTCAACGCGGTAAGAGGATTGATAAAACATCCAACGAGCTTTTCGGCCTCAACATTGCTAGTGCGAATACGGTATGCTGTATCAGTTGTATAAGCGTTGAGGCGATTGAGAATTAGACGAGGTGTGTTGTGTGCACGCTTCAGCATACCTATTTCAGTCGAATAAACTGATGGCACTGTATACCATGGAGAACGCACACGGCATTTGTAGCGTGTGTGTAGGCTTTGTTCTTCGCCAAGTTTGATATAGACGCTTGCGGCAGGATCGGACTCGACTTCACTTTCGTGAAACCAAAGGAAGTTTGTGGGATTTCCTTTGTTAGCGTTTGTCATGTGTTGTTCTTCGTCGTAAATGATGCCCGGACAATGTTCACTGCGTCCGAACATTGGATACGCCCATTTGCCGAGTTTGTAACTTTCAACAACATCATCAGGGACGAGAAAAAATTTGTTCGCCCCTGTAACGATGCCAACATCTACCCTTGCAATATCTTTGAATTGAAAGACTTCTCGGTGATTAGCAAGCTCATCGAATAGTGACCGTGTTTCTTGATCGAGCAAAGCCCTTGTCCATTTTCCCTGCACAGTCTTGCCGTTAATTGCTTGGGGAGTGTTAAACACAGTAGTAGGATGGACATGAAGAAACTCACGGTCCTTGACTGGATATATGCCAAGACCTTCGGCTTTATTCGCTTTATTTTGTTTCTTTTCGGCCAGCAAAATTACTGCGCCTTGAAGGGTATCTTTGAACCAAATCTCTTCTGGATCAATAAGCACGATGCGCCGACACTCGCGCCCAAGATATGAGCGTAAAGACTGTGCATGTGCCACATGAATAATTTCTGATGGAACTACCATTGCAATCCTACCACCAGGCCGTAAAAGCGCGACTGATGCAAGAATGAATGGCACCCACGCATTGGTGTGCTTCGTAAAAGGCAAACCTAGTTGCCTAAAAATCATTTCTGCGTGGATTTGAAATAGCTCAGGTAGATACTGGTAGCGCACAAAGGGCGGGTTGCCAATGACCGCATCAAAACAAGTGACACCATCATTTAGGTGTTTGAGTACCCATTGAAGGAAATCCGTAGCATGAATAGATACAGTCTCTAATCCACCATAACGAACGCGATCATTGGCTTTTGCAGCCTCTGTTTCATTAAGCTCAAAGCCAACGACAGACGATTTTTGAAAACCATTCACTTGAGCAAGCGCATCAAAAAACACACCATCGCCACAACTTGGTTCCAAAATTCGCCCAGGGTTGATTTCCTTCATCCAACGAACCATGAAAGCCGCGAGGTCTATAGGCGTATAATAACCACCGCGAAGTTTTTGGGCTGATTCCATTTGAATGAAATTCATAACTTTTCCTTCATGGGTTGAGTTGCTCCATTTTCTTTTGAACTATCGATTTTTGGCGCACAAAATAAAAGCAATACAGTTGGTGAGTGATCATCCGATATATTTACCAATTTATCATGCGCCTGGGTTTTCACATTATACCAAACAAGATTATCATTGATCCCAAAATCCAATTGCTTTGGAGTGGGTTGTTTACAATCAGGGTATTTTATGCCACGTTCACATAACGCTACAATAAAGCATATGTGCTACCATATAAAGCATTATAATAAACTTATCCCAAATATATTCCAAATGGCATCAAATTGGAAATTCTGACTACTTTATGCTGCTTATAACCCTCCATTACGAACCAAAACGGCCGTATTTGCTCACACGGCCGTTGTTATAACCCTATGCCATAAGCAACACTGCCGGTCAAGCCATCATCAAACGAGGTTAGAACAACAACGGCCGTATCTGGGTAGATACGGCCGTTGTCCTTTCATCTTACTTTGTACAACCACCCAGTATTTACTCGCTCAAAACAGGGGAAATAGAGTGTAAATAAATATGGGAATTTCTAGCATCCCAAGAGTAGAGGATTCTATACGACGGGACACCCCCTATTGCCGTTGTTTCATATACAAGAAAGTTAGGAAAATCTTTCATAGCCGTTCCTGCCCTCGGATTTCTCGCCAAAACCCAACTTGCACCATCCTTCACATCATAAATGCGCTGGTGCATCACAAGCAGGTTATTCAAATCTTCTTCAAAACTTCTTTCTTCAATAACCAGGTGTAGCACTTAGGCCAATCCTAACTCAATAATTTTTCGCCGCCCCCATTCTAACCCGCTTTCGTCAACCTCCTTATTCTCAGTTGCAAAAACGGTATAGTAGGGTATCTCCTCTTGGTCTTGCGCCACCTGCCAGGGAACCAATGTGTGAGTCCACTCAGATAAATCACTTCCAGAACGGCCAGCATACTGCTTGATCGTATAGTCCAAGAGTCCAATTTCTTTTTCATCAAAGATAGACAGATTCGGGTCAGCAAGAGCAACCAATCTTTTTTGGGTTTTTCCAAAAAAGTTACGCTCTTCCACAGATATTCTTTGGTTTTCTTCTAGGTTTTTCTGGGCAGAAGGCAAGCTATAAGGCACTGGCCCATATTGCAAACGACGGTAAGTTTCGCCACTGATAGATTTACCAAACAAAGCGTAAGCATAAAAATCTGCCCAGAAAAGAATTTTATTTAGCTTAGTAGCCGCAAAATATGGATCATTTTTGCTTTCACTCGCCACGTATAAAATCATTTCCTGAAGTTTACGTAACATGGTTTGTTCCCCTTTTTGCAATGGGTAGCCACCCAATACACTCCTTTAGACTATGGCATTATAACATATCCAAGCAGGGCAAGTAAACATAACATGATTTTGTATTATAGAATCCACGTCTACCTTGTAACTGCAATAACAAAAAACGGCCGTCCTTCTGTGGTCATAATGACCACAGACATAGACGAAACCAGCAAACGGCCGTATCTGGGTAGATACGGCCGTTGTTATAACCCTATGCCATAAGCAACACTGCCGGTCAAGCCATCATCAAACGAGGTTAGAACAACAACGGCCGTATTTGCTCACACGGCCGTTGTTATAACCCTATGCCATAAGCAACGCTGCCGGTCAAGCCATCGTCAAACGAGGTTAGAACAACAACGGCCGTATCTGGGTAGATACGGCCGTTTTATTTTCAATAAATCCCCCTATCCATTCACAACTCTCTATCCACACTCACAACTTGGCCCGTTTTGTCCCAGATCAAGGTACGCCTTAACCCATTTAGATTTTTAAGCGGGATGTACTCATCGTGTTGCAGTCGCCCCACCACAATCCCCGGCGCAATCCCTAACTTTTCTGCAAAATCCAACACCTTATCCTTGCTAAAGAATTGCCCCTTACATTGAGTAACAAATTTACGGAATTGAGCTGGCGGAATCAGCAAATCGGCCGCAAATCGGTTAGCTTCTTCTTCTTCCCGATTCAAGTCCACAGAAGCATATTCCTTATCTGGTTTGAGAAATAGCTTACTTTTGCCATGCCGCAAAATATGGGCTGCCTCATGGAAAAAGCTAAACCAAAACTGGTCATCACATTTGTATCTGAGGCTTAATTGCAAAATGGCCTTTTCAGGGTTCACCCAACGTGTGGCCCCAGAAACACCCGTGTTCGGCAAATCTTCCACAATAACTACTGCAACCCCAGCAGATGCACATTGGAGAACAACCTCCGGCAAAACATCTTGTATGGATTGACGGGTCAATCCACGTATTGTTTCTAATACCTTTTGAAAAGCCTGAGCATTATACGGTTGACATTCTATTATTTGGGCTTCCAATTCTCCCTTTCGTAACCAGGCCGCTACCGCACCCTGCTCAATAGGTCGGGCAGCAGATTGTCGAAAACTGACATTGGCAAGCTGGTCATCCCATATAACATGCCACTGCTCCACAGAAGCCACCCCAAAGTAACGCAACCCCTCTCGTACCTGGCGAGCGGGGTTATCATAGGGTGTCATCCATCCTCGGCGGCACATTTCAACCACTGGCAAACTATCCAACCAGGATACCTGCTTTTCCAGTTGTTCGCTTTCTTGAATCCGTGCCAGAGCTTCCTGATACTGCTGTTCCCGATTGTTCCAAAAAGAAGCAGGCACCCCCAACGCCAATTCCAGTTGCAGGGCCGTATCTGGTGTAATTGCTGCCTTGCCCTGGATAATTTCGTTAATGGTTTTTTTCGGCCGTCCAGTACGCCGCGCCAGCTCCGCCTGGCTCATGCCAAGCGATTCCAACACTTCTAATAAGGTGTCGCCAGGAGGGGATACATAATCGGGGAGAAACTCATTTTGTATCTCAGTCATGGTAATTTATATCCACTTCCACAATCCGCACGGCCGTTATTTGAGAACGGTCTATACCCCCACGGAATTGGATCATGTGCAGGTTCAAAAATTAAACGAAAAGGGTGAATAGTGTCTACTGCAAACTTCCCGGCCAGCTTGCCCGTCAGAAGATGACAGCGAGCTGGAGGTAAATGGCTCATATCGGCCAAAGTTGAGGCGGCTTGTAATTCATATAATCGCTGCTGTATCTTTTTGGCCTTTTTCTCGCCATAACTTTTCTTCAGTTCAACAGCCGAATTACAAAGTTTGCGTAATTTCTCCGAAGC
>CAZPEJ010000434.1:0-4744 GCA_964585465.1 uncultured Ardenticatenaceae bacterium | reverse complement strand
CCAACACCACCCCTATCATCTGGATGCTCCGCCGGATTAAGTAGTTTGTCATCGGGTTGTCCTCCTGTGGGTGAAAATGCCTCCTCCCCTGTCTCCTCCCCCGAATATCGGAAGAGAAGCCAGGGGGGAGATGTGAATAGGAATTTCCTATTGAAAAGGTTGTTTGGCAGGTTTGTTTATTTGTCTGCTATACTGAGCATATTGCATTTGTGCAGGAAAGAATGGTTTTATTTTGTATCAATTTTGTATCATTATGGGTTTGAGGCGTTGTGTTTGAACTGGCGGATGTTTTGCAGCGATATGTGAATCGGTCGGGGTATACTGCCGGTCAGATGGCAAAGTTGTCGGGGTTGCCAAAACCGACCATTGTAAACTGGCTGGAGGGGCGGGTGAAGAAACCTCGCACGGTGCATGATTTGTTGCGTATTTCGGCCGTTTTGCACCTCACTCTCTCGGAAATTAATCATTTATTGCAACTGGTGGGGCATCCAACTGTGGGGGAACTGAAGGCGGGTGTGGGGTCGGATGCAGAACTGCTCACCTTGTTGGCCCCCTGGATGGAAAAAAGTAGCTCCGCAGTATTACCTCTTATCCCGTTCCAGGCAACGGCCGATTTACCCTATTTTGTGGGGCGAGAAACGATTCTGGCAGAGTTACGAACGGTGTTAACGGCCGTTCACCACCCCACGTTATACAGCCTGCAAGGGATGGGCGGGGTGGGCAAAAGTGCCCTGGCAACCCATCTGGCCTATCAACTGCGCCCCTATTTCCCCGATGGCATTTTGTGGGCTTCCATGAACAGTTCACAACCGATGTCCGTCTTAAACACCTTTGCCGCCGCTTTTGCCGTAGATGTGAGCCAATATGCTGATTTAACCAGCCGCAGCCGGGTGGTGCGGGAACTGCTGGCAGACAAACGCACGTTGATGGTGTTGGACAATGTGCAAAGCAGTGAGCAGGTCAAACCGTTGCTGCCTCCCACCGGCACTTGTGCTGTGCTGATTACCACACGGCGACACGATTTGTCGGTGGCGCGGGGTGCCCGCCGTTTTGTGTTGGGGCCGTTCGACGAGCAACAAGGGGAGTCGTTGGTTTTGTTTGGCAAGGTGTTGGGTGAGGAGCGGGTGGCGGCAGAACGAGAACTGTTCCAGGAGTTGGCGCGACGGGTGGGGCATTTGCCGCTGGCGGTGGATATTATTGCCAGCCGCATGGCGTATGAACCGGGGTGGAAAACAGCCGATTTTCTGCAACGGCTTCGTCAGGAGCAGCGTCGCCTGAGCGAATTGGCTTATGAAGACCAGAGCATTCGCCTCTCTTTCACCACTAGCTACGAAGCCTTAACCCCGGAGCAACAATCCTTTTTTGCGGCGTTGGGGGTGTTTGAGGGGGATGATTTTAGTGACCAGGCGGTGGCGGCGGTCACTGAGTTGGAGCTGGGACAGGCGCAAGACTTTTTGCGTCAGTTGTATGGGTTGTCGCTGTTGCAATTGGGGCGCAAGGACGGCCGTTATCGTCTGCACCCCCTCTTACGTGACTACACCCGGCAGCAGCTACGGGATGAATCTTGTTACACCCGCATGGTGGTTTATTTTGTCCAGTTTATGGGGCAAAACGGCCGACAGTATGCCACTCTGGATATTGAACAAACCAACATTGTCACTGCCTTAAAAACGGCCGAATCCCGCCATCTACTTGCCCATCTGGTGCAGGGGGTGAAGGCGTTTTACTACTTTTTAGAAGCGCGGGGGTTATATGACCTGGCGGGCGAATGGCTGGAAAAAGCCCACCAGGCCGCTATTCAGGCTGGGGATACGGTGGAACTTTCGGCCGTTTTGTTCCGCCTGGGGCGGCTGGCTCAGCAACGTGGCGAATTTATAGAAGCTGAGGCTCAATTTGAAAAGTCGCTGGAACTGGCACACGAAGCTGAAAACCCGGCGCATCTCAGTCGGTTATTAAGGGCCTTGGGGGTGTTGGCGGCGCGGCGTGGAGATTATGAACTGGCTGATGCGTATTACAAAGAGGGGTTGACACTGGCGCGACGACTGGGGCATGGCAATCAGGTGAGCGATTTTTTGCGTGGTTTGGGTGTGCAAGCGTACATGCGGGGGGATTTTGCGCGGGCTGAGGCGTTTTATGAAGAGGGTTTGGCCTTGATGCAGGAAACGGCCGATCCGCACAATGGCAGTATGTTGTGGGGGTTGGGGGTATTGGCACAGGAGCAAGGGGACTTAACCCAGGCTGAAACCTATTACCAACAAGCGTTGACAGCGGCGCGCGAGGTGGGGCATCAGGAGCGTATCATTATTTTGTTACGTAGTTTGGGCACATTGGCAACATTACAAACCCGGTTTGTTCAGGCAGAAAGTTATTATGCCGAGGCGTTCCAGGTGGCGCAAAGTATTGGGCATCGCTGGCAAATTGGCCGAATTTACAGTGAACAAGGGGAGCTACATCTGGCGCAAGGGTTTAACGAAACAGCCACCCAGGCGTTTACCGCTTTGTTCACCCTGGCCCGCATTTTGCCCAGCCAGGAGTTGGTGGCGGGGGCGTTATATGGTTTGGCACGGGTAACGGCCGTTCAAGGCCATCTGGCCCAGGCCCGCACCTATGCCCAGGAAAGTTTGGATGTTTTTACAGCTATCGGCCATTTCAAAGTGCAGGAAGTAACTGCCTGGCTGAAAAACTTGACCGCCTAAAGGTCAGATTTTTCATACACCTTTGCTACCCCTGATAACTCACGCAAGGCTTCAAACAGTTCTGGGCAAACACGGGTGTGTTGATTGGGAAAGCTCATCACCAGGTTTTGCCCCAATACACGTACCGTGATGTTATCTTCCCCTTCAAACTGGCTGGTTAACTTGAGGGAGTTGCGGCAGGTTTCTTTCCAGTTGCCCACCGGACGAATCTCAATGGTCATCGTTTTGCGGTGGTTTCGGCCGTTTCCATGCCCATGATGCCCGTTGCGGTGTAAACGGCCGTTTTCCTGAACTGGCACAGGCTCCGGCTCAAACTCCGGCATAGGCGGCACAAACACAGGTTTTGGCTCCGCAACGGGTTTGGCAGCGGTCGGCTCGGCACGGTAGGGCTGTGGCTCCCACGGTTCAGCCTCTGCCATATCCATTGGCGGCAGGGGGTTATCCACATAATCCCCCACAAAGGGAAACGGCTCTTCTGGTTCCGCAACCTGCGCCACACTCAAAGTCGTCTGCACACTATCCACCAGTACCGACACCTTTTCATCATCCGCCTGCACCTTGCCGCGCACCAGCAAAATCTGGTCAACCCTTACGATGTTTTTGTACTGTTTCCAGGTAGAAGGGAAAAAGACCAAATCTACTTTGCCTTGTAAATCTTCCAGGGTGGCGAAAGCCATTGTGTCACCCTTTTTGGTGGTGTGGGCGCGCAAAGTGGCAATGATACCCGCCAATCGCACCGGTTTTGTATTCCAGTTGTTATCTAATTCGGCCGTTGTCGCATTGATTTGTGATTGCAACTGCGCCAGTGCCCGTTGCAAAGGATGTTCTGAAAGATACACGCCAATCAACTCCTTTTCCCAATCCAGTAATTGCCGATGCTCAATAGACGGGACATCTTTTTCTGAGCGCAACAAATCCACCGAACCACCCCCATGACCACCCATCACTCCCCCAAAGAGGCTAATTTGTCCGGTAGCCGCCGTGTCATAGGTTTTGCCACTGTAGCTAATGATCCGGTCAAGTGCATCCAGAAATTGCGGCCGTTTTCCCCATTGGTCAAAAACACCCACCTTAATCATAGATTCCAGGGCCCGTTTCCCCACCCGGCGCAGGTCTACCCGGTCACACAAGTCTTTGAGGCTGGCAAACGGCCGTTTCTCCCGTTCCGCCACCACCAACTGCACCGCCCCCTCACCCGCATTTTTAATGGCTGCCAACCCATACCGAATCACCGGTTTCCCTTTAACATCCGTCTCAATCACAAAATCCAACGTCGCGTTATTGATGTCCGGCGGAGCCACCTGAATCCCCAACAACCGCGCCTCGGTGACATACTTGGCGATCTTCTCCGTGTTATCCCGCTCCACCGAAAGCAGAGCCGTCATATACTCCACCGTGTAATGCGCCTTCAGAAATGCCGTCTGGCAGGTGATCACCGCATAGTCGCTGGCATGACTTTTGTTAAAACCATAACGGGCAAAAAACTCAATATCCCCCCAAATGGCATCACACACATTTTGGGAAAACCCACGCGCCATTGCTCCTTCGGTAAACTGGACTTTGTGTTTATCAATTAAATCCCGTTTTTTCTTCGATACCGCCTTGCGGATCATATCCGCTTCCCCCGGTTCATAACCGCCCAGGTCGGCGGCAATGCGGATAATTTGCTCCTGGTACACCAAAATGCCGTAGGTATCTTGCAGGATAGGCTTCAAAGCCGGGGTGTGATATTGCACAATATCCTTTCCCTCAAAAATATCTGCGTGCATCCGGCGGATATATTCTGGGATATTCTCCATCGGCCCCGGCCGATACAGCGAAATCGCCGCAATAATGTGGTCAAAACGGCGTGGTTTCATATCCATCATCAGCCGTTTCATCCCCGCCCCTTCCACCTGAAACACCCCCAAAACTTCCCCCCGCCCCAACATATCAAACAAGGCTTCTGGTTCTTTGCTGGGGTCTGGCCCCACATGCCCCACATCATACGGGATATTCTCCATGGTGTAACGAATACCATGCCGTTTTTCAATCAGTTGCGCTGCCTT
>CAZPEJ010000433.1:0-4757 GCA_964585465.1 uncultured Ardenticatenaceae bacterium | reverse complement strand
GGTTTGCACTTCCACCGATACAACGGCCGGTAAATCCCGCACAATCGCTGCCCAGCTATCCCCAGAATCGGCCGAGGCATATACCTGGCCGCCGGTCGTGCCAAAATACACCCCACATGAATCTAATTTGTCTACCGCCATTGCATCCCTCAACACGTTGACATAACAATCCTTTTGCGGCAACCCATTCGTCAAGGCTTCCCATTCGTTGCCACCGGCGCGGCTGCGATACACCCGCAATTTGCCATCGGGCGGGAAGTGGTGAGAGTCGCTGGTGATGGGCACCACATAAATCGTTTCGGGTTCGTGGGCATGAACCGCAATCGGGAAGCCAAAATCGGTGGGCAAATTGCCGCTAATTTCATACCAGGAATCACCAGCATTGTCGCTTCGCATCACATCCCAATGTTTTTGCATAAACAACACCTGGGGTTTGGCAGGGTGCATGGTGATATGGTGAACACAATGCCCCACTTCGGCCGTTGAGTCGGGTAACTCAAAAGGTGAAACCAACCCTTGATTGATTGGCTGCCAGGTAGTGCCATTATCATCGGAACGAAATGCTCCGGCGGCAGAGATCGCCACAATGATACGGTGCGGGTGGGCAGCGTTCAATACAATGGTATGCAAACACATCCCCCCGGCCCCCGGCTGCCAGAGATGCCCTTTGGCGTGGCGCAATCCGGGGAGTTCTTGCCAGGTCAGCCCGGCATCGTTAGAACGGAACAGTGCCGCGTCCTCTACCCCGGCGTATACGGTATCTGGGTCGGTGAGCGAGGGTTCCAGGTGCCAAACCCGTTTGAACTCCCAGGGGTGCTGGGTGCCATCGTACCATTGGTGAGTACCTGGAACACCCTCATAAGCAAAGGTATTGCCCACTGGTTCCCAGGTTTTGCCACCATCATTGGATCGCTGGATCAACTGCCCAAACCAACCGGTAGATTGGGAAGCATAGAGGCGGTTGGGATCAACGGCCGATCCGTTGAGATGATAAATTTCCCAGCCCGCAAAATGGGGGCCGCTGACATCCCACTTTTTGCGTTTCTCGTCAGAGGTAAGAATAAATGCTCCCTTCCGTGTGCCAACCAAAACTCTTACACCACTCATCATTTGCTCCTTTTGGGTAATACCAGGTCAAAATATGGTAAACCAAACCGCTCCACCCCTAAAATAACCACCAAATGGTAGAACATTTATTCTAATCTGTCAATCATTTTTTTGTTTGTAAAGGCTGGCGAATAAATTCGTTGCAACGAGCAAAAATGTTGTCTGCGATGCCCGCGCACCACCCCCGGCGTAATTGTGTGAAGTTTCCGGTTTTCGTGGGTAAAATCATCTTTTGTAATCATTATCATTTATCGGAAATAAGGTTTCTCGCGCATAGGCGCAGAGCCGCAGAGCGTTTTCCCTCCCTGCGCCTCCGTGTCTCTGCGCCACATCAGGAGTGCTATGCAAATCCTTTTTTCGACAGGTTCTCTCTGGTCATATAGCATTGAACGCTGTTTTCATTTTGCCGCCGAAGCCGGGTTTGACGGGTTGGAGCTGATGATTGACCAGCGGTGGGAGTCGCGCCAGGCAACGTATTTGGGGGAGTTGAGCGAAAAACACCGTTTGCCGATAACGGCCGTTCACAGCCCATTCCTCTTTGTACCCGGCTGGCCCGCCGATAATCCCGGCCGAATTGGCAAAGCAGTAGCCCTGGCTGAAGCCGTTGGAGCCAGGGTTGTTGTCCACCATCTGCCGTCACGTATTGGCATCGTGTGGGTGCAGGCAGGGGCGCGGTTTTTCCCCCTGCCCACTCCCGGTTGGAACCCGGAGAAGTCTTACAAGGTGTGGATTGAACAGGAATATGAACAAATGCAGGCACAAACGGCCGTTCTGCTCTGTATCGAAAACTTGCCAGCTTACCACCGATTCGGCCGCAATTGGAACTATGCCCACTGGAACACCCCGGCACAAATGACCCGCTTCCGCCACATCACCCTGGACACAACCCACCTGGGCACCTGGGGCTTAGATGCAACGGCCGTTTATCAGCAACTCAACGGCCGGGTTCAACACATCCACCTCAGCAACTATCACAACCGCCAGGAACACCTGCACCCCGCAGAAGGGGATTTACCCTTGCACACCTTCCTGACCCATCTGGCAACTACCCAATACCAGGGAACCCTCTCGCTGGAACTGTACCCCGACACCCTGCACGCAGGCCAATCCGATGCCCAGATCATTCAACGCATGACCACCAGTCTGCAATTTTGCCGTCAATGGTATAATGAAAAAAATCGGTAACCTCGAACCTATCATGACCCATCAGGAGAAACACCTTGTTAGATACAACCTTTGGCCTTCCACAAAATTTAGGAGATGGGTTGACCCTGCGTTGGGCAACCCCGGCAGATGCCGACGAACTGGCAGCGTTTAATGTGCGGCTTCACACTGACAATCCCAGCGAGCCGGAGTATTTTCTGGGGCACTGGACTCATGACCTGATGCGCGGCGACCACCCCACCACCCGCGCCGATGATTTTACAGTGGTGGTGGATGAACAAACGGGCAGAATTGTCTCCAGCATGAACTCCATCTCCCAAACCTGGGCTTATGGGGGTATTCCTTTTAAGGTGGGCCGCCCCGAACTGGTAGCTACCGAAGAACCTTATCGGCGCAAGGGATTGGTGCGCGCCCAATTCCAGGTGATCCATGCCAAAAGTGCAGCTAAAGAGGAAATGGTGCAGGTGATTACCGGCATTCCCTGGTATTATCGCCAGTTTGGGTATGAGATGACGTTGCCTTTGCATGGCAGTCGGGTTTATTTTTGGAGTCGCTCTGGCAACGATCAAGCCGTTTTGGAAGAAGGGTATCGGGTGCGGGATGCAGAAACGGCCGATATTCCCACCCTATTGCGTCTCTACCCCACTCACTGTGCCAATGCCCTGGTAACGCGCGTCCGCAGTGAAGTGGAGTGTCACTTTGAAGGGTTTGGTGCCCACCGCGATTCTGCGTATGCTCGCCACTTTTATCTGGTCGAAACGGCCGATTCCACCCCCATCGCCTATTTTGAACTGTTCCCCTGGCGCAACTTTTTCCTGGTGCGGGAAGTGGGCGTAACCCCCGGTCACAGCTGGCAAGACGTATGCCTCTTCCTGGTGCGCCACCTGAAAACCCGTGCCAATGAACTCAACCCCGGCCGCGAAAAACCCCTTGACCACATCCTGTTTGAGTTGACAGACAACCATCCCGTATACGATGCCCTGGATCGGCGGCTGGAAAAACAACGCCCCCCTTACGCCTACTATGTGCGTGTGCCCGACCTGCCCGCCTTTTTGCGCCACATCGCCCCCGTTTTGCAACAACGCCTGGCCGAAAGTGTCCTGGCCGGGCATAGCGGAAATTTACGCCTCAACTTTTACCACAGTCACCTGGCCTTGTCGTTTGAAAAGGGGTTATTAACCGATGTCGGCCCTTACCCGCCGGAACATTTTGACGATTGTGACGCTACCTTTCCCGACTTAACCTTTCTACATGTTCTGTTCGGCCATCGCTCTTGGGAAGAAATCCGTCATCTGCGCGCCGACTGTTTTGTCAACAACCCAGAAACGGCCGTTTTGCTCCAGGTACTATTCCCCAAACGGCCGTCACAAATCACCGCCCTGGGCTAACCCCAACTCAAAACTCAAAACTTGAAACCTGAAACCCCAAACCTGAAACCCTTCATTAACCAATCCGGTGCCTTCATTCTCGATGGTGGATTAGCCACCCAGTTGGAGGCACGCGGCTGTGACCTGAGCGACGATTTGTGGTCTGCGCGGCTGCTGCTGGAAAATCCCGACCTGATTCGCCAGGTACACCTGGATTATTACCTGGCCGGAGCCGATTGTGCCACCACCGCCAGCTATCAAGCCACCATCCCAGGCTTCTGCAAACGGGGGCATAGTGTCTCACAAGCCATCCACCTCATTCGCCTCTCCACCCAGTTGGCTCTGGAAGCGCGCGAGTTATTTTGGGCAGATAAACAGAACCGCGTGGGGCGATTACGGCCGTTAGTCGCCGCCAGCATTGGGCCATACGGGGCCTACCTGGCAAATGGAGCCGAATACACCGGTAACTACGACCTGGATGAAGCCGGGTTGTTCCACTGGCATCAAGAACGGTGGCATATCCTGGCAACCAGCGGAGCAGATTTACTGGCCTGCGAAACCATCCCCTCCTTTGCCGAGGCCAGAGCCATCACCCACCTGCTCCCCGAAACCCCACAAACCCTGGCCTGGGTCAGCTTTAGTTGCCGCGACGGGCAACACATCAGCGATGGTACCCCCATTGCCGACTGCGCCGCCTTTTTATCCGACTTTCCCCAAATTTTAGCAGTGGGGATCAACTGCACCCCACCCCGCTACATCCACAGCCTGATCCAGCAAATCACCCACGTCACCGACAAACCCATCGTGGTTTACCCAAATTCCGGCGAAACCTACGATCCCGTTCATCACTGCTGGCAAGGATTGGCAGATGCTTCACAATTTGGCACCATGAGCAAAGAGTGGCGGCGGGCTGGGGCTGCCCTAATTGGCGGCTGTTGCCGCACCACTCCGGCCCACATTCGGCAAATTCGAGACCGTTTCCGCCCCACACAGACATGAAAGATTCGTGCAGGGATGCTGAGAAGAAATCTTCGCCAGCAGCCTGTCGGAGAAGGGCAGAATAACACGCGGGTCACGCGGATGGAACGGATGCACGCGGATAAGATCAGAGAAAAAATC
>CAZPEJ010000432.1:0-4763 GCA_964585465.1 uncultured Ardenticatenaceae bacterium | reverse complement strand
CTTCAGCTATAGATGGATTTACCAACCGAAACCGAGTTTTTCCGAAAAACTCGGTTTCTGGATGCCCGACACTTTCACACCTTCCCAACCTTCGTTTCACGTCCCATTCATTGCTATTTTTAAGGAGCAAGGTATCATTTACCCTATGCCTCAAATAGGTTCAGGCCTCTTTTCCGCTTTAGGCGTATCCGCCGCCGCCCTCACCGCTTACCGCGAGGGTCGCGCCTGCGCGGGTCGCCAGGAATACGAAAAAGCCATTCAATACTTCACCGAAGCCCTCACCTTCACCAGTGCCCCGTCCCTTTTTCAAGCACGGGCTTATGAATATCGTGGGCAATGTTACTGGTTACTCAGCAACTTCGACGCGGCCGAAAAAGATTACCAAATTGCCCTAAACCTCACAGACGACGCAGACCAGATTGCTCGCGCCCGCGTGCGCCTGGGGGAGGTAGCAGATTTTCGTGGGCAATACGAACAGGCCGCTGCTTTATATCGCCAGGCGTTGGAAGAAGGGTTGGCTGTGCAAAATTTGTTGGTCATTGGTCGCGCACGGCGGGGATTGGGGGTGTTGAATCGCCGCCAGGGAAATACAGAAGCTGCCCTGAATCACCTGACCCAAGCTTTGGTAGCTTTCCGTCAGGCGGGGGAGACACGAGAACAGGCCCGTGTATTGACCAGCCTGGGGCGTACCCGCCACGCTCGTGGTGAATACCAACATGCCTTATCTGCCCACACTGAAGCCTTGACTATTCTGGAATCGTTAAACGACCGGTGGCGCATTGTGCAAACCTTAAACGACATTGGCGAATGCCACCAGGCTCTGTACGACATGGAAAATGCCCTGCGATACCATCGCCGCGCTCTGGAAATGGCTGAAGAGTATGGGGCTAACCTGATTAAACCAGAGATTCAGCGCAATTTGGGGGTGGGTCTGGTGGAGCAGGGTGAGTATGAAGCAGGTGTTAGCTATTTGATCAATGCGCTGGATGGTTCGCGGGCTTCTGGTAATCGGGAACAAGAGGCGTTGACATTATACAATTTGTCTCGCGCCTATTTGCAACGTTCAGATGAAACATCGGCCGTTAAGACGGTGGCTGAGTTGAACGATGTGGCTGAGGCTTTGGACGCGGATCGTTACCGCGCTCTGACCGCTTTTGTGCGCGGGGAACTGCGATTTTTGCAAGGAAACCGGACGGCAGCCATAGCGGAGTTGAATAGTGCAATGTTGGCGGCGCAAACGTCGGTGGATCGGGGGGTGTTGTGGAAACTCCATGCCACAATCAGCCATGTCGTGGAAAATGAGGCATTAGCGGCCGTTCATCGTAATATCGCCGCCGAGTTTATCCGACAAACGGCCGAACCATTACAAGATGCCAATCTTAAATTTAATTTTGTCCACGCTCCCCCGGTATTAGCTATTTTGGATGCCGCAGGTATTGACCCCAATAAGTTGTGAACTTTTTTATTGCCCTCTGTTTCTGGCTCA
The DNA here is from genome assembly GCA_964585465.1 of uncultured Ardenticatenaceae bacterium. Taxonomy (GTDB): domain Bacteria; phylum Chloroflexota; class Anaerolineae; order Promineifilales; family Promineifilaceae; genus CAZPEJ01. The sequence goes on along the minus strand of CAZPEJ010000432.1, from coordinate 3,277 downwards.
GTGAACGACTACGCGATGTGGCAATGTGGCCCATTCACCTGGTGCGCGATTTTCCAGTCAGATTCGGCCGTTTATGCCAAACCCTATGGCAGGGAAGCCAGACATTTTTGCAGCTATTTCCCCAGACATTTCAGGCCATTCAACAAAAAAGGTTTCGTCAATCGTTACGCACCTGGCCGGGGCGTTTTCTGTTTTGGCTGCACCAACTTCTGGCGCAACTGTTCGATCTGGTGGGCGGGCCAGAGATTGTACAGTTTTTCACCCATCTGATAACCCATACCACCCCCTTAACGGCCGATGAAATGAGCCTGATCGCTTCGGTTTTGGGGCCAAACGCCATCCGGCTGGGGGAAGTGCGTGTGGCCGAAGGGGGATTTTTAGACCTGGTATTCCGCCTCAACGGCAATCTGGCCTACAACACCTGGCACACTGTTCATTTTCCCCGTTTCGGCCGTCATACACGAGCCAATTTGCCCATCCTGGTTCACGAACTGACCCATGTCTATCAATATGAATGTGTCGGCAGCCGATATTTGGGCGAAGCCATTTACCTGCTCATCACCACCAAACGGGATTGTTATGTTTATGGTGGAAGAGAGGGATTAAAAACGGCCGTTTCCAGCCACAAATCCTTCGCCCATTACAACCGCGAACAACAAGCCCAACTGGTACAAGACTTTTTCACCCTAAAGCAACAAGGTCTCGACACCGCCCCCTATGAACCCTTTATCCACCAGATGCGCTCAGGCCACATCTAAACCAACCCTCACCCTTCACCCTTTTGCCCCTTAAATGTCCCTTGTTTGACAGTATCAATTACTGATCTTATAATAAAAATAGGTGTTTTGGAATTTTAGTAACTAACCAACATAAATAAGTAGAGATTCAAGTATTTTGAGGAGGTGATTCATTTGGTATGATGGAACAACAAAAAGCTAGTATCAAACTTCAGGAAATTTTAAAAAACCCCAAAATTCCACGAGGAGGAAGATTCAAAAATGTTTAATAACAAAAAATGGGCATTGTTGGCAGTTTTTGCCTTGCTCGGTATTATGATCCTGGCAGCCTGCCAGCCCGCCACCGAAACCGTCACCATAGAAGTGACCCGTGTTGAAACTATCACCGTCCAAGTAGAAGGTGAACCCGTCGTTGTGACTCAGGTTGTTGAAGTGGTCGAAACCGTCGAAGTGACCATCGCCCCCACCGAAGCTCCTGCCCAACCCAAAGACTTGATTGTTTGTATGGCTCAAGAGCCAGACACCCTTTACACCTATGGCACCTCCATGTTGGCAGCCTCCGCTGTACTCCACGCCATTTACGAAAACAACCTGACCACCCTTTCCTACGCTTATCAAGCCCAGGGTTTGGAACAAGTTCCATCTTTGGCTGATGATACTGCCCGGTTGGTGGAAGTGGAAGTTGCACCTGGCGATATGGTACGCGATGTCACCGACACCGTCGTGGCCTGGGGCGAGGGTGTGAGCGTTATGAACTCTGCTGGTGAAGAAGTAGCCTTCGATGGCAACCCAGTAATGATGAGCCAACTGGTTGTAGACTTCACCATGAAACCCCGCGTCTGGTCTGATGGTACCCCCGTCACCGCCGACGACTCTGTATACGCTTTTGAACTGTTGGCCGACCCCGACACCCCCGCTTCCAAATACACAGTGGAACGCACCGCCAGCTACGCTGCCACCGGTGATTTGACCACCCAATGGACGGGTATGCCTGGTTTCATGGACTCCACCTACTTCACCAACTTCTGGGGCCCACTGCCCCGTCACGCCTGGGGTGGTTTCTCCGCCGCCGAACTGTTGGAAGCTGAAGAATCTACCCGTATGCCTTTGGGCGACGGCCCCTTCAAAGTTGATGAATGGATCGCTGGCGATAGCATTCGCATGTCCCGCAACGAGTTCTATTATCGCGCCGCCGAAGGTCTGCCTTATTTGAACAGCGTGACCTACAAGTTCATCCCCGACACCAACCAATTGATTGCTCAGTTGCTCTCTGGTGCTTGCGACATTGGTACTCAGGACGGTATGGGTGCTGACCAAGCCCCCTTCTTGATTGAAGCAGAAGCCAACGGCCTGTTGGTTCCTTACTTCCAAACCGGTACCGTGTTTGAACACATTGACTTCGGTATCAACTCCTATGACTATGGCGACGACGTAGCCCAGGGTGAAGCTGGCTGGCGTCCCGACTGGTTCGAGGATGTACGTGTCCGTCAAGCAATGACCATGTGTACAGATCGCCAGAGCATGGTTGACAATATCCTGTACGGCCGTTCCGAAGTGATCCACACCTTCATCCCCAGCGTCCACCCGCTCTATCCGGCTGGTGAATTGACCGAATGGCCCTTCGACGTGGCTGCTGGTAATGCCCTGCTCGACGAAGTTGGGTATGTTGACAGCGACGGCGACGGGGTACGTGAAGACCCTGCCACCGGCACCCCCTTCGCTGTAACCCTGGGAACCACCACTGGTAACGAAATGCGTCAGCAGTTGACCCAAATCTTCAAAGAAAACATGGTCGCCTGCGGTATCAGCGTTGAACTGTACTACCTGCCTGCTGGCGAATGGTTTGCCGATGGGCCAGAAGGTGTGCTGTTCGGCCGTAAATTTGACCTGGGCGAATTCGCCTGGTTGACCGGTGTCGAGCCTTCCTGCAACCTGTACAACACCGTCAGCATCACCGGCCCCGAAGAAGAAGGGTTCGGTGGTTGGGGTAACTCCAACGAAACCGGTTGGTCTAACGCCGAATACGACGCAGCTTGCGCCATGGCTCAGGGTAGCTTGCCCGGAACCGCCGAATACGAACAAGGCCACAAAGATGCCCAAATCATCTTCTCCCAGAACGTCCCGGTTATCCCCTTGTTCTTACGTTTGAAAGTGGCTGCGGCCCGCGCCGAAGTGTTGAACTTCAGTGTAGACCCGACCCAAAACTCCGAAATGTACAACATCTATGAGATTGACCTCCAAAGATAAGTTAGTACAATAAATAATTAAGAAGTGGCAGTGGCAACACTGCCACTTCTTTAATTTATACCCCACAACCCAAACAACCAATCGTTCAAATCCCCACAAAAAGCCTTTTTTGGCATCATTCATCTTTCTGATAAAATTGATAAAACGTTATCCCAAAATCATAAAAACGGTGAATATGGCTTCATTTCCATAAGTTATATTCCCAATAAATGGCAATCCGTTCTTGAGGAGGAAGGAACCGATGACAAACTACTTAATCCGGCGGAGCATCCAGATGATAGGGGTGGTGTTGG
>CAZPEJ010000431.1:0-4765 GCA_964585465.1 uncultured Ardenticatenaceae bacterium | reverse complement strand
TGGCGTTGGTGGTGGTGTTGAACCTGATGCCCTCTTCCGCTTAAGTGGGCAAGTTAGTGGAGTAGAATGTTCCGTTGCTGACGACATCCCCTGGATCACCAATATCTCACCCTCTGCTGGCACCACCACCCCAGGTGGCTCTACAGATGTAACCGTTACCTTTGACTCCACCGGGATTTCTGCGGGTACAACGTTGACAGCTACTTTGTGTGTTACCAGCAACGACCCTGTGACCCCATTGGTTCAGGTACCTGTTACATTGACCGTATTAGCCCCTGGTTATGGTGTAGACCTGTCCGGCGATGATGATCAGACCGGCGATGTTGGCACCACAGTAACCTACACTGTATACATCACCAATACAGGCAATGTGGCTGACACCTTTGACCTGACTGTCACTGGCAACACCTGGACAACGACTCTATCGGTTCCCACTATCTCACTGAGTCCTGACCAAGTGGGGATGTTTATGGTATATGTAGATGTACCAGCCGGTGCGGCTAATGGGGACGCTGATATGGCGATGGTAATAGCAACTTCTCAGGGCGATAATACAGTCAGCGATATGGCACACTTGCATACAACGGCTAATGTGCTAGTCGTGAACTACTATATTTATTTGCCCGTTATCACACGTCCGTAGGGCAGAAAAGGAAGTAACACAAGTTATTTCCCGGTAAATAACAAAACGGCCGATTCCCACCGGAATCGGCCGTTTTTATTTCCACGGTAACTTCCGACACCCCACTGCACACTGAATACTGGGTACCGGTAACTGATTTCTGACCCCCTACTCTTAAAAGTTCCCCACATTTGTCATGTTCAACTCATGACATTCTTCTCAGGTCAATTGCACCACCATGACATATATTTATGGTGGGTGTGGTGAATCTGGACACTGATTGACGAAGCACCAAAGAACGAATCGGTGGATGATTCACTAATTGCTGCCTCTTTGTTTTGCGTGATACAATCGTTTTTGACAGTTATCCAATAAAGGCAAACGCCGATTTCCCACTCGGCTTTGCTCCCACAAGGAACCCAGTGCAAAAACCTAAAACCTCCTCCCCATTCTATGAACGGTTAATTGATCCTCTCATGCCTCTTTTTGCTGTACTGGCTGCCTTTATGGTCGGGGCGGTTATCCTGCTGCTGCAAGGTGTGAACCCTCTGGAAGCGTATCAGGCCATGATTGTTGGAGCCTTTGGCAGCAAAAACGGCCTGGCAGATACATTGGTGAAAGCCACCCCCTTGCTCCTGGTTGGTTTAGGTATCGCCATTGCTTTTCGTGGGGCCGCCATTAACATTGGTGCCGAAGGGCAAATGATTATGGGGGCATTGTTGACCACCTGGGTTGGGTTAACGCTGGGGGAACAGCTACCCGGTGTATTGGTGATTATCATTGGCCTGGCGGCTGGCACGTTGATGGGTGGGGTGTGGGGAGCGATTCCTGGTTACTTAAAAGCCCAGTTAGGAGTCAACGAAATCCTCAGCACCATCATGCTCAACCAGATTGCCATCCAGATTGGTTACTCGCTGCTGCGCGGCTCCATGATGGACCCGGCCGAATTAGCCGCAGGCACTAACATCCCCCACTCAGCCCGTCTGGCGAAAGAACTGGACATGCCCCGCTTCACCGACATGGCCGAATGGTTTGGCCTGACCCAATCTGCTAAAGACCTGGGCATTGAGGGGTTTTTGGGGGAGCTGTATGGGGTACTTGTGGAGCCGACCCGCTTACATAGCGGTTTTATTTTTGCCATTCTGATGGGCATTGTGGTGTATATCTTTCTCTGGCGCACGACCATCGGCTACCGCATTCGCGCCGTTGGGCTGAACCAACATGCCGCGCGGTATGCGGGCATGAATGTAAAACAAACAGTTATTATGTCCATGACGTTGAGTGGGGCGTTTGCGGGACTTGCCGGAGCAGTAGAGATTTTGGGGCTGCACCATCGTATGTTCGAGCCAACGGCCGTTTCTGCGGGTTACGGCTTTACCGGTATTGTGGCGGCCCTGTTTGGCAAACTGCACCCCCTGGGCATCATCCCCTCCTCCATCCTGTTTGGTGGGTTGCTGGTGGGCGGTGATAAAATGCAACGAGCCATGCAAGTGCCGCAAGCCCTCATCTTAGCCATTCTCGGCCTGGTCGTTCTGTTTGTGGTCAGCACCGACTATTTTGCCCGCAAACGACAAAACCGACGTGTAGACACCCCACACGACAGTTCAACGGCCGTTTCCCCTCCAAAGGTGCAACCATGAATGAAGACCTCACCTTTCTGGCAATTCTCCTGGGCATTTTACACTCTGGCATCCGGCTGGCTACCCCCTACCTGTTTGCTGCCATCGGTGAAACCTTCTCGCAACGCTCCGGGGTTCTCAACCTGGGTGTTGAAGGCATCATGCTCATGGGGGCCTTCTTCAGCTTCTATGCCACCTTCCAGACCGGCAATCCCTGGTTGGGGCTGGTGGCGGCTCTGGTTATGGGTGGGCTGATGGGGTTGTTCATGTCGGCCGTTAGCATTACCTTCAAAGCGGAACAAGGCATCAGTGGCATTGGTTTATTCATGTTTGGGCAGGGCATCTCTAGCCTGCTGTTCAAAACCACCCTGGGCACCGTCGAAGGGGTGCAGGGTTTTGGCGAACTCACCTTTTGTTTCAGTGACACTCTCTGTCTGGCAGATATTCCAGTCGTTGGGGATATTTTTTTCAGTCACAGCCTGCTCACCTACCTGGCCTTTGCCCTGGTACCTATTTCTACTTATGTCCTCAATAAAACGACTTGGGGCTTAAAAGTGCGCTCGGTTGGGCAAAACCCAGAAGCCGCCGACTCTCTGGGCATTAGTGTCAATCGAGTACGGTATTCGGCCGTTATGCTGGGGGCAGCCCTGGCTGGTGTGGCCGGGGCTTCGCTGTCCATATCGTTGCTCAACATCTTCCAGGAAAATATGACCAACGGCATCGGTTTTATTGCTGTTGCCCTGGTGTATTTTGGCAGCTGGACACCTAGAGGGGTGATGTTGGGGGCGTTACTGTTCAGCCTGGTCAACGCCATGCAACTGTGGGCGCAAGTTCTCGACCTGCCCATCTCCTCCAATACGGCCGTTATGTTACCCTACCTGCTCACCATCATCGCCCTGGCAATTCCCTTCCGCCGTTCTTTACAGCCCGCTGCCCTGACCAAACCGTTCTCGCGGGGTGAGAATTAGGCGGAACCCAGGTGTGAAACGTGACCGGATAATAGGCACCTCACACCCCGTTGCCTTTCAATTAGCAACCATACAAATTTGAAAATTTAAGGAGAAGAAGATGAACAAACAATGGAAAAATTTACTGGTATTGGTATTGATATTAGTTTTAGTGGCCTGCGGCGGTGGCGGCAGCACCACCGAAACGAGTGAAGAAGTGGCTGCCACCGAAGAAGCCCCGGCCGCTACCGAAGCCCCGGCCGAAGAGCCAGTTGCCGATGTGCCCGCCGAGGCAGATACATCGGGCATGGAAGCTATCCGCATTGCCATTGTCATGCCCAGCACTATCACCGACCTGGCCTGGAGCCAGGCGATGTATGATGCCTTGCTGCGGTTGCAAGCTGAAGCGGGTGAAGGGGTGGTGGAACTGGCCTACACCGAAAATATGTTCAATGTGACGGACGCAGCGGCCGCGATTCGGGATTATGCCGCCGATGGGTATGATCTGGTGATTGCACATGGCACACAATATGGCACGTCGCTCTTTGAAGTGGCTCCCGACTTCCCTGACACAAGTTTTGCCTGGGGAACGGCCGTTGATACCGGTGCCAGTGCCGGTCTGGAAAACATCTTTGCTTATGAAGCCCGCGCCGAACAAGGGGGCTACGTCAATGGAGTGTTAGCTGCTAACCTCTCCCAATCGGGTGTAATTGGTGTTGTTGGCCCGGTGGAAGCCGGGGATGCCAAACTGTATATTGATGGGTTTGTGGCTGGGGCCAAATCGGCTAACCCGGACATTCAGGTAAACGTTTCCTACACCGGCTCGTTTGGGGATACGGCCCTGGCGGCCGAGGCGGCCAATACGCACATTGCTGCTGGAGCCGATGTATTGACAGGTTCGGCGCAGCAGGTGGTAGGGGCGATTGGGGTTGCCAAAGAACAAGGGGTGGTGTGGATGGGCACCCAATCTGACCAAAGTTCGCTGGCCCCAGACATTGTGGTGGCTTCCCAGTTGTACAATTGGGATGGGGTGTTGAGCGACATGATTAAGAAACATCAGGCGGGTGAGTATGGTGGCACGGCCTATGCGTTGACGTTGGAGAATGGTGGGTTGGTGATGCAATTTGCGGAAGGGTTGGATGAAACGGCCGTTTCTGCGGCCAACGAAGCCTCTGCCCAAATTGTTGCTGGAGCTGTAGACGTGATGGCGATGACGGCCGAAACTGCCCCCGCCGAAGATACCCCTCCTGCCGAAGAAGAAACCATGACCTACCCGGACATCCAACCCATTCGCATCGCCCTGGTCATGCCTTCCACCACCACCGACCTGGCCTGGAGCCAATCCATTTACGATTCATTGGTGCTATTGCAAGAACATTATGGCGAAGATATGGTTGAAATCGCCTTCACCGAAAATATGTTCAACGTCACCGATGCCGCCGCCGCCATCCGCGACTATGCCGATAGCGGTTATAACCTCATCCTGGCTCACGGAGCGCAGTATGGCACCTCCCTCTTCGAGATTGCCCCAGACTTCCCCGAAACCAGCTTTGCCTGGGGCACCACCACGAACTACG
>CAZPEJ010000430.1:0-4768 GCA_964585465.1 uncultured Ardenticatenaceae bacterium | reverse complement strand
TGCCTTATCTTGGACAACAACTGGCTTACATTCGAGACGATCCCTGGTTGGAGTATGTCTGAAACGGGATATACTCCGTTTTCTGAGGTCTCTATGTTCAAACAAAGCTGGCAACAACTTTTCGGCCGTTCTTCGCCCAATGGTCACACACCCTCAACCACCTATGCCCCCACCCACTTGATTGATTTGCATCAGGTAGTGAAGGCGTATATCACCCCAGTTGGGGATTTTATTGCTCTGGCGGGTATTGACTTGAAGGTGGATAAGGGGGAGTTTGTTTCGGTGGTAGGTAAGTCTGGCAGTGGCAAGTCTACCTTGATTAACATGATTACTGGCATTGATCGGCCAACAGAGGGGAGTGTATTTGTGGGGGAAACGGCCGTTCACACTCTCAAAGAAGGGCCAATGGCGGAGTGGCGCGGGCGGAATGTGGGGGTCATTTTCCAGTTTTTCCAGCTATTGCCAATGCTTTCTTGCCTGGAAAATGTGATGTTGCCAATGGATTTTTGCAACGTCTACCCGGCACGCGAGCGCAAAGAGAAAGCTCTGGAACTGTTGGAACAGGTAGAAATGGTAGAACACGCCTACAAACTACCTTCCGAGGTATCGGGTGGACAGCAGCAGCGTGTCGCTATTGCCCGTGCCCTGGCAAACGACCCGCCCATTCTGGTGGCGGATGAACCCACAGGAAACCTGGATAGCAAAACGGCCGATTCCATCTTCCACCTCTTTGAAGCCTTCGTATCCCGCGATAAAACCATTCTGATGGTGACACACGACAGTGAACTCGCCCGCCGTGTCACCCGCACCATCACTATTGCTGACGGCCGAATAGTGGATGAAGTACATCATTGATAGTAAACAGTAAACAGTATTCAGTAGACAGTACACGGTAAACAGGGTTAAGTACTCACTATTTAAGGTGACGTACTGGTTTAAGACTTAATAAAATGGAACCTTTAATTCTGGCCCAATATATTTTACATAAATATCCAAATATCACTCATGTCAAACTACAAAAACTGTTATATTACCTGAAAGTATGGGGAGTAATTGCAGGGCATAATGTTGTGGCAGGGGAATTTGAGAAATGGACTTATGGCCCTGTCATTCCTTCGGTTTATCATACGTACAAGTCCTCTGGTAGCAATCCAATTCCCCCATCAAACACACCTACGCCTATGCTTGATAAAACAACCCAGGAACTCGTTGATTTTATTTTAGAGGTTTATGTTCCCTATCAGGCTTTTGATTTAAGTGCAATGACTCATCGAGAGCTACCCTGGGATAAGATTCCAGATGGTACCATTATTACAGAATCTCAAATTCAGGTAGCGTATGCCCAACTACCGTTTGCCCAAAACTTTAACCCTTTCGATCTGGCTCATAAACCTTATTATGTTGTGCAAAGTAACGGTTGGTACGCCTATGTATTAGATATGAATGATGAAGATGCCCGGCGTAGTACCCAGTTTTCGTCCTATGCCGCCTATAAAGAAAGCCACAATCAAACGAAAAAACAACTTAACAAGATGTTATGAAATCTCATGAACTATCTTACCTCCAAGAACTGATGCAAGATTTTCCTGTTTTAGGGGGGATAAATAACGTTGAACAAGCCTTGCAGGAGATAGATTCACGCTTTTTAAGTTTGGAACAGCATAGCGGGAATTTTGCACCAACAGATGAGGCTCGTGACTTTCCTGCTTACTATATGAATCTAGCTATCCAATTCCACGCGATTTTGTATGGTCAAATCTTGTCAAATGCGGGGAAATATCGTCAGGTACATGAACCCAATAGAGGATCTGTTTTATTCGGTCCCAACCAGAAGTTTAAGGGGACGGCTGCAACCGAAATCAGTCAGGCCATATTACAGGTTTTTTCTTTTTTGGATCAAAAAGGCATTGATCCAATCGTAGATGCCATTACTTTTTATCAGCGATTTGTACAGATACACCCCTTTTACGATGCAAACGGCCGAATTGGGCGACTGATCATTACTCTCTACCTCAATCATCAGGGTTATTACATGAATTGGGGTGGTTTATATAAAAACAGTAAATGGCTCAAATTACTTAATGAATGCCATGAACGATATGGTCAAGATGTATATGATGAATACCTGAACCGACTCATCATTTACTGGAAAAAACGAATTATTCCCAAACAGGATTTAGAGAAGTTGGAATAAGTCAGTAAACGGTAAACCGTGTTCAGTAAATAGCTGATAGCTAATAGCTGATAGCTGATAGCTGATAGCTAATAGCTGACATCTGACCGCTAAAAACCATGTTACAACCACGTTGGCGTAAAGTTTTAAGAGACCTGTGGGGCAATAAAGTCCGCACTGTGCTGGTGGTGTTTTCTATTGCCATTGGCGTATTTGCCATTGGGGTGATTGTGGGGGCGCAGGTCATTTTATCGGCCGATTTGTCGGACAGTTATTTGGCAACCCACCCAGCCAGTGCGGTGCTATCGGCAGAGGGGTTTGATGAAGAGTTTGTGGCCGCTATGCACAATGTGGAGGGGGTGCAGGAGGCGGAAGGGCGGCGAAACCTGAGTTTGCGGGTGCAAGTGGGGGTGAATGAGTGGAAAACATTGAGCGTGGATGTGCTGGATTTTGAAGAAAACCACCTCAATCAACTGGCTCCAGAGGCAGGTATGTGGCCGCCAGAAGAAGAGATGTTGGTGGTAGAGCGGGCTTCACTGCCTCTGTTGAATGCAGCTATTGGGGATGTGGTGACGGTGGAAGGGGCAAACGGCCGTTTTCGTCAACTCCCCATTGTTGGCACCCTGCACGACCTGAACAAACCCCCAGCCCAATTCACCGGTCAGACCTATGGTTACATCACACAAGAAACCCTGGAATGGTTGGGGTTTGACCCCTATTTTGACGAACTGCATATCCTGGTATCGGGTGACACCAGTGACAAAACCTATATCCAACAAGTTGCTAACCAGGTGGCAGATCGTGTCGAAAAAAGCGGCCGTACCGTTTACTCCACCTACATTCCCGAACCCGGCGAACACCCGTTAAATAGTGCCATCGAGCCGCTGCTGCTCATTTTAGGGGTATTGGGGGCGTTATCCCTCTTTGCCAGCAGTTTCCTGGTTATCAATATCATTAACGGGTTGCTGGCACAACACACCAAACAGATTGGGGTGATGAAAGCGATTGGGGCGCGGCGTGGGCAAATTGTCCACATGTATTTGATTACGGTGACCATTTTTGGCCTGCTCTCGCTGTTATTGGCAATTCCGTTGGGGGCGTTGGCGGCTTATGCCTTTACCGCTTTTATTGCCGGGCTGATTAACTTTGACCTGTCTGGTTTCCGTTTGTCTACTCAGGCGGTGGTCATACAAACGGCCGTTGGCATTTTAGTCCCTGTGGTGGCAGCCCTGGTGCCTGTGTTTCAAGGTACTTCCCACACCGTGCGCGAAGCCCTGAGCGAATATGGCCTGGGCAAAGGGCATTTTGGCAGCAGCTTGTTTGACCGACTGCTCAACTGGTTTACCGCCACCGTATTGCACCTGTCCCAACCCATGCGAATCTCGTTACGGAACACCATTCGCCGCAAAGCCCGCCTCCTTTTTACCCTGTTCACTCTCACATTGGGCGGGGCTATTTTCATTGGCATTCTCAGTGTGCGGCTCTCGCTGCTGGCAACGCTGGATGATGCCCTCTCTTACTTCAATTATGATGTGGCGGTGGGGTTTAATCGGCCGTTTCGTATTGAAGAGATTTTGCGCGAGGCGGAAAAGGTGCCAGGGGTGGTGCTGGCGGATAGTTGGGTGGTGAATGTGGGGCGGCGACAACGGCCAGATGGCACAGAAAGCGATAATATCATTGTGTTTGGCGTGGAACCTGATACCCAGATTATTCGGCCGACGTTGTTAAACGGCCGTTGGCTGCAAGCAGGGGATGAAAACGCTATGGTGATTAACTCGTTGGTGTTGCAAGATGACCCGGACATCCAGGTGGGTGATACCATTACCCTGGATATTGCCTCGCGGGAGCATGAGTGGGTGGTGGTGGGTATCGCCCAGGCCACCATGACCGGGCCATTTGCGTATGTGAATCGGCCGTATTTTGCCCGCGAAGTTCGCAGCGTCGGCCGGGCCACCGGCGTACAGGTCATTGCCACCTCCCACACCCCTGCCGATCAGCTAGACCTGGCAAACCGCCTCAAAGCCCATTTCGACTCCATCGGAATGCAAGTCACCAATACCGAAACCACCGGCGAAATCCGCGAAACCGTTACCTATCAGTTCGACCTGATCATCATTTTTCTGGCCATCATGGCGGTACTGATAGCGGCCGTTGGAGGGCTGGGGCTGATGGGCACCATGAGCATTAACGTCATGGAACGCACCCGTGAAATTGGGGTGATGCGGGCTGTGGGGGCTTCAGATGGGGCTGTGGTGCGAATTGTGCTAGTGGAAGGCATCTTTGTGGGCATCATCAGCTGGTTTTTGGGGGCGTTGGCGGCTTACCCCATGGGCAAACTATTGAGCGACATGGTAGGGCAGGCATTTATCCAATCTACCCTCAACTACCACTTTGCTGTCAACGGGGCCATTGGCTGGTTGTTTGCCATTCTCATCATTGCCTCCCTCGCCAGCTACCTGCCCGCCCACAACGCCTCGCGCCTGAGCGTGCGGGAGACATTGGCGTATGAGTGATTGACCGTTAAGAGAATCGGTTATTCACATTTTATTCAAGGGTTATTGTAGTCATGATTGGTTAAGGCTATACTAAATTTAT
>CAZPEJ010000429.1:0-4793 GCA_964585465.1 uncultured Ardenticatenaceae bacterium | reverse complement strand
CAAACATGACGAAGCCCACAGGCGGCAAATGGAAACAGTTGGGATTCATTTGTGATGACCTGGAGAGGTAGCGATACCACAATCTCTAATCGCCAATCTCCCGCTCAGACACCCTGCCCCCGTTTCACTAATTCCGTTCGTAAATTTTCAATTAGTTGATTGGTTTTTTCGTCGTGGGTTAAAGTGGCGTGGTGTTTTTTGTACGCCAATTCACTACACCGATGATAAAAGTTGAGAGCATTGAAATAGGCCCCTGGCCCGGCCGAGAGTAATAAGTTGATGGGGTGCCAGGTACGTTGCACCCCGGAACAAGCCATTTTGTACTGTTGCATGGTTAAGGTGCCCAGATTCACTTCCTCTGACAAATGTTGTTTAATCCATTGTTGTTCCTGGATTAACGCCCAAATGATAATGCCGATAGTCAACAGCACCCCGCCGTAATCAAAAACAAAAGCCAGCGCACAAAGGATGGTGCCGGTAGAAACGGTGGCGTTATGAACGAAATGGAGAAAAACGGCCGTTCCCCACCCCACCACCGGCGCGACCCACTTCGTAATCGTGGTTGGTGACAACCGGGCCACCGCAATCCCCAAACCCGTCATGCTGGTAAACAAGGCGTGATTGAGACCAAACAAGGTACGTACTGCGATATTTATTTGCCACGCCTCCACCCCGCCACTCTCAAACTCGTTGAGAAAGTAAAAAACGTTTTCCACCATGGCAAACCCCACCCCAACCATTGCCCCATAAATAATGCCGTCGAGGGGGCTATCTATCTCGTGCCGCCACAAAAACAAAATACCCAACAGAGCCATCCCCTTGATAGATTCCTCCACCGGCGGAGCCACCAGAGCCGCCGCCAGCGCATCTCCTGTGCCTTCACCCGCCAGGGCATAAAAGGGAATACTCAAAACGGTATTAACAAAATAAGCAAACAAAATGCTGGGAATGGCCCCCCAGAGAAACGCAGAAATAAGTAACCACCAGGGTTCTTTTTCGTATCGGTCAACCCAATAAATTAACACCACATAGATAAATGTGGGAATGATAGCGGCAAAAAGGGATAGGATGAGGACGGTGGTATCAGACATAGGGGTGATTACTGAAGTGGGGTGTTTAGCTGGTTTTTAACAAGTTCGGCCGTTTCTGGCGACAGGTTGTATAAAATGGTGATGATGCTGGGTTTCTTTTCTAACCACAACCAGGCCGGATTGAGCCAAAAACCCGGCAAAACCGTAGACTCCACCCGTTCATCATCCTCTGTGGCAAACAGTTCATACTGCCCATTTTCTTTTAAGCGGTAAAAGTCGGCTCGTTGTCGGCCGGGGCGCGAATCAATAATCCAATACTCTAACACCCCGGCTTGGGCATATTCATAAAACTTATGGTTCCGATCCCGCTGGACACTGTCACGAGAAACAATTTCGATAGCTAAATCGGGCGGGCCGTTTAGCCGTTTAGCACTCCAGCGATGCAAATTTTCCTTCTTCACAAAAATCAAATCTGGTTCACGGCTAGGGCCGCCCGGCCAAAGTTTTACTTCAAATGGAGCAATTTGTACTTTGCCTAAATTCGTGAGATTAACGTATTCTTGCACTAACCTTAGCAAAAAGCTCAATGAGATTTGATGATCATCCATTGGTGGTATGTGAACAATTACCTCCCCGTCTACCCACTCGGCAAACATGTCTTCTGTGTGCCACTCCAGATATGCCTCATAACTCATCTTGAGTGGAGATAGTGTGGGTTTCGCTACAACTGACTTTTCAATGGTTTTAGTCACCATAGGGCACCTACCGATTTTGATATCTGTTGTTTCTACAACGACAACTCAAAATTATACTGACAGAGGGTATAACCTGACATTTTCATTGAGATTGGAGATTGGCAAACCCCAAATCTCTAATCTCTTTCAGCTGAGGCAGAGGGTCTTCCCTCTCTCTGTTTCCGCGTCTCTGCACGACATAAAGTTAATCCTGATAACGTCTATTATAAGATAAAAATGAGAAGTTCAAAGCGACGCAACTTTCCCTATCCTGTTGCGTAAACTTGTCAGATGCGTAAAACGTGAAACGTGAAACGTAGAAAATCGTTATTGTAAGGAGATAAACGAATGAACGAAGAAAAAGTGCATGTCCACGAGGAAACCAGCGAACCTAAACAGGAGCAAAAAGGGTGGACGGATGAATTTGTGGTGGCCGGGGGTGAACTGTTAAATGTGGTGAAACAGTTGGTTCATGAAACTACTGTGCGCCGATTGGTCATTAAAAACGAAGCCAAAAAAGTCCACCTGGAAATCCCTCTGGTGTTGGGGTTAGCTGGAATCTGGCTGCTGCCTATTTATTCGGCCGTTGGGCTGATTGCGGCTCTGGTGACCGATTGCACCATTTTGGTGGAACGGACAGAAAAAGCCCCAGTACAGGCGTAAACGAAAGGGATTAGAGATTGGAGATTCAACCATCTCTAATCTCTAATCTCCAATCACGTTAAAGCACCATCTTTTTGCTGCCAGGGGGAGCCTCTTTGCTGTTATAGACGACCGTTACGCCGCGAATACGGCCGATTAACCCCTCCACCACCGCAATCAAGGCCATAAAAAAGAGATCAACCCCAATTGCCATCGAAAAGGCAATCCCCAAATAACCAAAAACCGTTGCCACTGGCCCGGCAATACCTGCCCAGACGGCTCGTTGCACCCCAATTAAGGAAAGCACAACAGCTAAAGTAACAATCATGGCTAAAAAGGCAGGCCAGGCGCGTCGGTCAGATGGGCTGGGCATCATGGCGTTGGCAATGGCAAAAAGCAGGTAGAGCCAAACAAAAAAGTCGTTGGTGCCAAAAAGCTGCCCCAGGGCCAGCAGCAACTTGTCCAGTTCCCCAGTTTGCACAGAGTCGGCCAGCTGTGTGACCCCAAAGACGTGAAAACCGATGAGCAGGATAACGGCCGTTCCCGCCATCAGCGGTGCCCCCCCAATCAAACTCTCCCGAAACGCCCCCAACGTATGCCCTTTGTAATACTCCACATACCCCAACTGCACACTCCCATCCGGTTGTCGTTGGGGAATAATTGAGAACGACCCCGTTCGTACCCCCAGCAGAGAAGCCATCAACCAATGGCTTAACTCGTGAATCACCACCCCAGGCAGCAATACCAGAGAGTAAATAATGACAGCCCGTTCGGGTTTGCCGGTGAGCAGCAAGGAAACTCCGTGCAGATGGGTGTGAATCCAACGCTGCAATAGCAATAAAACAGGAATTGCCAGAGCGACCCAAATAAAAGGCATGTCGTTTGTCCTTTGGGTTGGTTACTGTTTTGCCAGGGTGCCGTTTCGTACCAGGTCTACAAACGTAGCTTTTAAGCTGGCCCCACCCACCAATGCCCCATCAATGTCTGGGTGTTGCATGTATTCAGCAATGTTGTTCTCGGTGGCACTGCCGCCGTACTGAATCCGAACTGCCTGGGCGGTGTTTTCGCCAAACAGTTCGGCTACGGTGCCGCGCACGGTGACACCAATGATACGCCCGGCTTCGGCGGCACTGGCCGATTTGCCCGTGCCAATGGCCCAGATAGGCTCGTAGGCGATGATACATCGGGCCATTTGTTCGGCCGTTAAATCGGCAAAAGCGGCTCGCACCTGCCCACTGACAAAATCGTGGGTTTCGCCCGCTTCGTTTTGTGCCAGACTTTCCCCCACACAGACGATGGGTGTTAAGGTGTGAGCCAGGGCGGCTTTGATTTTTTTGTTCACCCCTTCATCTGTTTCGGCAAAGTAAGCGCGGCGTTCGGAATGCCCCAAAATGACGTATTGACAGAAGGGTGTGAGCATGTTGGGGGCACATTCCCCTGTGTAAGCCCCTTTTTCTTCGTAATACATATTTTGTGCCCCCACACCAATTTTGGTGGCTTGTAACGCCTCTGCGACAGCGGGAATGGCTAAAAATGGGGGACAAACCACTTTTTCCACCCCTTCAATCTGTCCCAGAGCATGACGTATTTGACGCACAAATTCGACGGCTTCAACGGCCGTTTTATTCATTTTCCAATTTCCAGCAAAAACAGGTATTCGCATGGTATTTCCTCCGTGCTGTTGCCCATCAACCGGGCTGTTGACAGACGACAGCGAGTGTTATTCAGGTAATTGATTGAGGTGTTTGTCAATTTGCACCCGCAACCAGGGAGCAGGTTGGAAGGTGTGAGCCGTTTCAAAGGCGGTGCGGGCTTCGCTGGGGTTTTCTAAGCTGGCATAGGCTAATCCGATTAAAAACCACAAATCGGCGGGATAAGAGGAATCGGCCGTTGCCACAATAGCCTGCAATTGGTTTAACCCCTCTTCCGTCTCGTTGTTTTGGGAGGCCAGATACGCCTTGCCAATTTGAATGGTGGTCTGGGTGGCGCGGCCCTCGCTGGCAGCCAACAAAGTCGTGAACTCTTCCACAACGGCCGGATCGTAACGCTGCAAAATGAGGGACATCATCAGCAGTTGCTGGATTAACTCACTGTTTGGGAACTGACGGTGCCCTTCCTCCAATACCAAAATTGCCAGTTCAAACCGTTCCGCCTCCATCAACTTTTCCCCGGCCGCAATATACCCCAACGGCAAACGCACAGGACGGAAAACCTCCTGCACAATGGCTCTGGCTTCGTCTACCTCCCCATTTTGGATGAGAGCCAGGGCCAGTTCCGCCTTCAAAACCAGATCGGTGGGATCGTTTTCCAATAACTCCCTTAACTCGGTGATGGGGTGGGCGGGGCCGGGGGAGGAGGGCGCGGGGGGGGGATGGAGGAAGCCGGG
>CAZPEJ010000428.1:0-4813 GCA_964585465.1 uncultured Ardenticatenaceae bacterium | reverse complement strand
TACTTAAATGTTTTGGTAAAGAAGTTGACGCGCCTGCCAGGTCAAAATGCCTTGCGGGTGCAGCAACAGGTTCGTTTCTTCATCTAACAAGGGTGATGGCAGGGTTGGCAAATGGGAACCCGCCGTTGTGTAGGGGTAGCAGTGGGGGAGGAAGGCTTCGGCCGTTTCTGTGGTTTGCTGTTTCATTTTTCCCTGCAAGTCATAAACATGTAGTTGGGTTTGTAAACGGCCGTTTTGCCCCACCAGCCGATAAATTGCCACACTGTCGGGAGAAAACACAACGGCCGTTTCTGCCACATGCTCCCCAGGCAGCAAAGGTGGAACAGGTAAATCGTAGCCCATCCCACGACCTGCCAGCAGAAAAAAGTGCTGTTCAGCAAAAACACGGTGATACCCGGCAATGAAGTCTTGGTAGGGAGAGGCAAAAAACTGGGTTTGGGCGCGGTGGGCGGTGGCAATGGGGTCTTCCACATACAATCCGTCGCGCACCTGCCCGCGCATGATCCAGCTACCAGCAATGCGATAGAGGGCGTGTGGGGTAGCGGCAAAAACGGCCGAATCCCTAAACGTCGCTGTTTCACTCAAAGTCACCCTTTCTGCCTGGTTGTTACTCACATCCAAAATAAGCAATTGCCGCCCATGACCAGGATGCACCACCAGATAATGGGCAAAAACGGCAAACCGATACCCGGAACGGCCGTTAAACAGTGGCACCTCATCTAACTTTCCCCCAATACCCAACCGCACCAGCTTGTAACCACCTCCGGCGGACACAATGGCCCAGATACGGCCGTTTGCCACCAACCCCACTGTTTCAATAAACCCATCCACCGTCAACAACTTCTTCACCCCTCCTGGCACCTGGACAGCCGGAACAGCCAGTTTGCAGCCAGGACAACTGCGCCGCGCAGCCGGATAGCTGAGGCCACAATGGGCGCAGGTGACAAGTTCGGCGGCATATTGGGCCAGCAGCGAGGCTGGCAAAGGGTATCGTTCCCCTTTGTCAAAAAAACGATGCAAGTGGTGTAACAATTCGTCGGAGAGGGTTTCCAGGGAACGGCCGTTTTTAGGATAGGTGACATCCTGTGCCAAAATGCTAATTCTGGTTGTTGCCCGTGCTGGCAGAGATTTGTAGCTATGGTGTGCCCCACCATAGGGGTGAACCTGGAGCAAACTTTTCACCAACAACACAAAATAAGCGTACCAATCGGTTAATTCGCTAAAAAACGGCCGAACTCGAAAATCCGCCACGCCATACAACAAAGGATCCAAAAAAGGTTGTTGCGCCACCGGGCAGGGAAACTTTCCCACCTGGTAACTGTCTACATCAATCCAGAAAAGTGGCGGCTGACTGGCCGGTGAAAAAAAGAGATTACAATCGTTCAAATCCCCCACCACCACCCCCTGGTGATGTAACTGTTGTAACGTGGTGTGAATCTGTTGCAAAAGGTATACCACATCGGCCGTTTTCACCCCCTGTTTTTGCCAGTAAATTGGATTCCCCAACTGCTTCACCATCTGCGCCTGGCTCTCCAGGCGTGGCATCTGGAAACCAACCACCTGCCCCTGCACATCCTCAACCAACGCACAAGGGGCCAAAACCCCGGCCGGAAAAGGCAACGTCAACAGGTGGCGTAATTTGTGGGCCTGGCTGGTCTGGGGATGGTGATATAGCTTAACGGCCGTCTCCTCTACCCCAAAAACCATTCCCTCCCCGCCCGACTGAATCAACTGCGAAGAATCTAACGAAACGGCTTGTTGATGAATAATAACAGTTTTGTTGCTCATGGTGGTGCAAATTAAAGTTTATCAGATAGGCAGAGGGTCTTCCTTCCCTGCGCCTCCGCGCCTCTGCGCGGCATAAAGTGAATCCCGATAATGTCTCTGATGTATTGTGTATGGGTAAAACCCCTCTGCAATACCTCGAACATTTAGTGTGTAAACAACACCAATATATTAGTGTAAAACAAACACTTTGTCAATTCCCAAATTGCCCAATCTCTCCCGACCTACTACAATTAGTACAATGATGAGGGTGTGCAATCACATACCACATTAGCAGCTTGTAATACAAACGCCATGAAAACTTTACTGATTCTGCGTCATGCTAAATCTGATTGGAATAATGCCAACTTAGGCGACCACGAACGGCCGTTAAATGCACGCGGCAAACAAGAAGCCCCTCGTATAGGGGAACTGCTGAAAACAGAACAGTTAATCCCCGACCTGATTGTTAGCTCCACCGCCGAACGTGCCCTGGCAACGGCCGAATTGGTAGCCCTATCCAGCGGGTATGACCAGGAGATTCTCACTAACGGCCGTTTGTATGAAGCCACCTACACCACCTGTTTGCAAGAACTGAGCAAACTTCCCGATACCTACCAGCGTATCATGATTGTGGCGCACAACCCTGGCCTGTCCGACCTGGTTTCCCACCTCACCAGCCAGCCCCACGCCCTATCAACGGCCGCTTTGGCCCACTTAGAACTGCCCATCAACCAGTGGCAAGAATTAGGAACGGCCGTTAAAGGCAAACTCCTCCACGTCTGGCAACCCAAACACCTCCCCTAACCTTATGCAAAAATTCCGGCTCACCCAAATTGCCAAATCCTACCAATCACAAATCCGCCTCTTTTTACTCCCTTACCTGCTCGGCACCCTCATTCTGGTTCTCTTGCCAGCCATCGCCACCATTTTCGTCTCCGTCACCGACTACGGCCCCCTGAAAACCCCCACCTGGGTGGGGCTAGATAACTTTCGCCGCCTGCTAGCCTCCGCCTACGTACAAATCTCCCTCCGCAACTCCCTCATTTTTCTTTTGTTGGCGGTGCCCTTGCGGGTGGTGGCAGCCTTAGTGGCCGCCCTTTTTTTGCAGAGCGAACGCCGCTTTTTCACCTTGTACCGCGCCGGAGTGTATTTACCCACCATCATTCCCGAAGTCTCCTATGCCCTCATCTGGTTGTGGATTTTTAACCCGCTTTACGGCCCGTTAAACGCTGTTTTGGGCTGGTTAGGGCTACCCACCCCCGCCTGGATGGTAGACCCCACCACCGCCCGATTAGGCATCGTCATAATGTCAGTGTTTCAGATTGGCGAAGGGTTTGTGGTGTTGCTGGCGGGTTTACAAACCATCCCCCGTTCCTTGTACGAATCCGCCAGGGTAGACGGAGCCAACAGTTGGGATGCGTTCTGGCAAATTACCCTACCCCTCATCGCCCCCTGGTTAATGCTGCTCACCTTTCGGGATTTAATTGTTAGCCTGCAAAACACCTTTACCCCCTCTTTTGTCATGACCTACGGCGGCCCTTATTACGCCACCACATTTATCCCCTTGCTGCTGTACGAACTAGCCTTTGACTTTTTAGATTTTGGCATGTCGGCCGCTTTATTGTTAATTACCTACATTTTGGTAGGGGTGGTGGCGATTTCTATCATGAACCTGATTGGTTTTCGGAGAAGTACCGATGGCGACTAAATGGAAAGTCGGGTTGCAATATGCGGCAGGATTTCTGGTAACGGCCGTTTTTGTTTTGCCGCTTTATTGGGCAATTGTGGCTTCCTTGCGCCAACAAGGGTTACCCCCGCCCGCTACCATTGAGTGGTGGCCGGAAACAGCCCACTGGGAAAATTATTCGGCCGTTTTCCAACGCCTGCCCACTGCGGGTTACATCATCAACTCCATCGAAGTCGTCGTGGTTGCCGTTCCCCTCACCCTGTTCATTGCTTCCCTGGCTGGTTTTGCCATGAGCCAGCTACCCGATACCCCCCGCCGCCAGCTAGTTCTCTTCAATACCATGACCCTGATGATTCCCAGTGTAGCCTTGTGGCTGTTTCGCGCCCAGATTTTGCGCTGGCTCAACCTGATAGATACCGTGTGGGCATTGGCTTTACCTGCTTTTGCTGCCAGCAACCCGCTATTTGTTTTACTCTTTTATTGGGCGTTTCGCCGTGTTCCGGCAGAACTGTTCGAGGCGGCCCGACTGGACGGGGCTAACGCCTGGGTAATCTGGCGATATGTGGGATGGCCGTTGACCCGCCCAACGGCCGTTGGGGTGATTGTGCTGGCGTTTGTGATGTATTGGAGCGACTTTATCAGCCCGGTTTTATACACCTATCAACCAAAAAATTACACCCTGGCGGTCGGGTTACAAATTTTGCATCAAATGGACAACACCAACTGGCCCTTGCTCATGGCAGCGGCCGTTCTCATGACCCTGCCCGTTCTCATCCTGTTCGCCCTGCTGCAACGCTTTTTCCTGAGCGAACTCTCCTTATCCAACCTGTTTGATAAAAACTAAATTCGCACGGAGATTGGAGATTAGAGATTGGCAATTGTCAATCTCTAATCTCCAATCTCTTTAACCCCATAAAACGGGTTTTTTCGGAAAACCCCGTTTCTGCCCGTCTACTCCTCACTATTCACCGAATTGTACCCAATCCCAATCACCCCCAAACTAACGGCCGCAATCACCGCCACCGCAAAAATGACCCCCAGCACCAGGGCCAGAATAAACAAGGTAATCCCAATACCAGCCATTTCACTCACAGGTTCCGATTGGGCGGCAACAGGCAAAACGGCCGTTATCAACAAAACAATTACTACAAACAAACTTCCCACTAAACGTCGCATAACAATTCCTTCTCCTTTTCCCCGTAGAATTTTCCATAACCCATTTGTAGCCGCGATTTCCAATCGCGCTTCCTACCCCACCTCATAACCGCGATTTTCCAATCGCGCCTCCTACCCCACCTTCGTAGCCGCGATTTTCCAATCGCGCTTCCTTTCCAGGTATCAAATTGGCGTGATTATACA
>CAZPEJ010000427.1:0-4836 GCA_964585465.1 uncultured Ardenticatenaceae bacterium | reverse complement strand
CAGTGGAGAGTGAACAGTGGACAGTGGACAGTGGACAGTGGAAAAACCCGCGAGAACCCGTTGTACCCGCGTCATCCGCGTTCCATCGAGAAAAACCTGCGAGAACCCGCTATATCCGCGTCATCCGCGTTCCATTCATTCAACAGGCTACACCCTTCCACAGGCTCAGGGTAAACCACGAAACTCGAAACTCGAAACTCAAAACTTATGTCTTACGTTGAATTACACCATTTAAGCAAAAGTTATAACGGCCGATCCCATGCGGTGCGGGATATTTGTTTGTCTATTCCTAAAGGGAAGATTACCGCGCTGCTGGGGCCGTCGGGCTGCGGCAAGACGACCATTTTGAAGATGATTGCCGGGTTGCTGCCACCCAGCAGTGGCAACATCACCTTTGACGGGGCTTCGGTGTTGCACCTGCCGGCCGAGTCGCGCAACGCTGTGATGGTGTTCCAAAACCACCTGCTCTTTCCCTACCTGTCGGTGGGGGAAAATGTGGGGTTTGGGCTAAAGATGCGCGGGGTGGACAAACCCACCATCCACCGGCGGGTGGGCGAGATGTTGGAACTGGTGAAACTGCCAGGGTATGAATCGCGCCGCGCCCATGAACTGTCGGGCGGGCAGCAGCAACGGGTGGCGTTGGCGCGGGCTTTGGTGGTGCAACCGGCGGTGTTGCTGCTGGATGAGCCGCTGTCTAACCTGGATGCCCATTTGAAGGATGAGATGCGGGAGTTGATTTTGCAGGTGCAACGGCAATTGCAAACGACGATGCTGGTGGTGACACACGACCAACAAACGGCCGTTATTTTGGCAGACCAGGTGGCTTTGTTGTTTGAGGGGGTGTTGCACCAGGTGGGGCAGCCGCGTGATTTTTATGAACGGCCGTTATCGGCCCAGGTAGCCCGTTTTTTTGGCGGGGTCAACTTTTTGCCCGGCCACAAGGAAGGGGAAATGTTGCACACCCGCTGGGGGAGCTGGCCGGTCTATTCCTCCTTGCCAGACGGCCCCGCCCTGCTGACGATTCGCCCGGAACATATACAGGTGGGGGAAAACGGCCGTGCCGGGTTGAACGCCACGGTTCTGAGCCATGTCTACCTGGGTACTCACACCCGCCTCAAATTGCAAAGTGGCGATTTGTGCCTGGAAGCCATCAGCCACAACCCCGAAACCCACCCCCTTTGCCCCGGCGACACCGTAACCCTGCACCTGCCGCCGGAGAAGTTGTGGTTGTTGCCTGTGGAGGGGTGAGGGAGGTGGGAGATTGGAGATTGGAGATTGGAGATTGGAGATTGGAGATTGGGGATGAACGGCCGTCTATCGCTAAACGGAGTTTGTATCATGTCGTGCCAAAGATCAGCTGCTAGCGGGTAAATTCGGCCGTTGCTCAATGGAGTTTATCGGGAATGAGGTTTCTCGCGCAGGGGCGCAGAGGGTTTTCCTTTGTGTTCTTTGTGTCCTTTGCGGTTAAATTCCAGAGAGGCTGAACTGTTACAATCTCTAATCTCTTATTGCCAAACGGCCGTTTATCTCCCGCAGCAGGGTTATGATTTGTGCCAGCCGGGGGCGGTCGGTGGGGTCGCGGCTGGGGTGGGACAGGCGCAAGATGCCCTGGGGGTCTACGATAAAATCGCCACCTAGCTGGTGGGCATCGCCGCGCCCGGGTTTGAACGGCTCTCCCCGCCACCAGGCACGGGCATAATAGAGCAACGTGCGCGGTGACCAGGCGCGTAGCCGCGAATGTCTCAACCCATACAGGTGATACGCTTTGAGTTCCGCATCCAAAAAGAGGGGGTAGGGGGAGTCCGTTTCTTCTAACCACACGTTGGCCCAGTAGGGTGTGCCAAAAGAAATCATGACCACGTTGGTTTGTAACGCTGCCAGTTGTTGTTGTTGCGAGACAACCTGCCTCACATGGTCGCGGCAGGGCAGTCAGCCCAGGTGGCGCAGAAAGATGAGAAGGGCAGAACGGCCGTTGCCCCATTGTGACGAGAGGGGTAAGAAACGGCCGTCTAGGGTTTGTAGTGTGACATCGGGGGCTTGTTGACCAGGGTAGA
Source organism: uncultured Ardenticatenaceae bacterium (assembly GCA_964585465.1). Taxonomy (GTDB): domain Bacteria; phylum Chloroflexota; class Anaerolineae; order Promineifilales; family Promineifilaceae; genus CAZPEJ01. The sequence continues at coordinate 2,782 of CAZPEJ010000427.1, read as the reverse complement.
GCATGGGGGAGCAGTGGACAGTAAATAGTGGGCAGTGAACAGTGAACAGTGAGCAGTAAACAGTGGGCAGTAAACGGTGAGGTAGCGGCTCGGAAAGCTGGCTTTAGCCAGCGTTGTTTGTAGCACGGTTATTGATAACCGTGCGTGATTGATAACCGTGCGTGATTGATAACCGTGCGTGATTGATAACCGTGCGGTAATTGATAACTGTGTATGATAACCGTGCGTTGTTCATGAAAGGTTTTTCACCGCCCAAACCAGTCGTTGCAGGATGGTGAGGAGTACCAGAAAACTCATCAAGTAAAAAAGCCAGACGGTGTAGGCAGGAAACAGGATAAAAACGGAGTAGAAGATGATGGTTTCGGTGCCGCCAATGATGCCTGCGGGCATGGTGACGGTGGTCATGGCTGTTTGATGGCGTTGGCGTTTTTCCAAAACGGCCGAAAGATACATCCACGAAGCGGCATTGACATAATAAATTGCCAGTAACACAGCCAGACTGAGATAAACGGCCGGGGCCGGTTGCCCCACCACCAGGCCAATAGGGATGAGGGCGTAGACAGCAAAATCTAACAAAATGTCCAGATACCCCCCCAGGTCGCTCTGTTTTTTTTGCAACCGGGCCAGTGTACCATCCAGCCCATCCAACAGCCGATTGAGAAACCACCCCCCAAACGCCCACAGGTATTGTTGCTGTGCCAGCAAAACGGCCGTTCCTACCCCCACCCCCAGCGCTCCAACCGTAAACACCCAGGGCGGCAGACGCAAAAACGGCCGTGCCAACGGCAAAAACAGCTTTTCCTTTCCAATTCTCATCTGGTTATCGAACATATTGGGAGTTATATCAAAATTATGTTACTACGATCTTACAGGATGTATGTGAGGCGTATTGTGTATTCAAAATTCCCGACACAATACGCAACACGCAATAGAAGGGTACAATTAAAGCAGGTACAGAAAGCCTTTATCGCGTTCTGTATGAAAAATTTATTAAGGAGTAGAACAACCCATGAAAAATGTGCGTCCGGTGGGTATTACGGCCGACCGCAACGAACGAACGTTAACCATTCGCTGGGGAGATGGGCATGAAAGCCGTTACCCCCTGGCGGGATTGCGGGCAGTTTGCCCGTGTGTAGAGTGCAAAGGAGGACACGCCAATATGGGTGGCCCGCCCGATGTGGAAAAAGTGCGCGACACACCCAATGTGGGGGTGAACCTGGAAAAGGTGGAGACAGTTGGCAGTTACGCTTTGCAGTTTCAATGGAGTGATGGGCATTGGACAGGCATTTATACCTGGGAGTATCTGCGGCAAGCCTGCCCTTGTCCGGTTTGTGTACCCAATTGAGGAGTTTTGTATGAGCCAATCGCTACCTCGCTGGCAAATGCTTCTATATGCTTCCGGTTCTTTGGCGGTGGCCCTCTCTTACCAGGCTTTTGGGGCGTATATTCAATTTTTGTACATTGACATTTTTGGTTTATCGGCCGTTTGGGTGGGTGCTGCCTGGTCGTTGTATGGCATCTGGAACGCGGTTAATGATCCGTTGTCGGGGTACCTTTCTGACCGCACCAAAACACGCTGGGGGCGGCGCATTCCCTGGATAGCGGCCGTTTTTATCCCCCTATCGCTCACGTTTTACCTGCTTTGGTTGCCACCCCAGGGGTTGATTGAGGCAAACGGCCGTTCCTTGCTGCTCTACTTCCTCGTTTTTGTGTTGCTGTTTGATTTTTTCTGGACGATAGCCGTCCTCAACTGGACGGCCCTATTCCCCGAAATGGTGCCCAACGAAAAAGAACGGGCGGTCGTATCTGGCTGGCGGCAAGTTTTTTCCCTCATTGGTTTGTTGTTAGGGGTGGCCTTGCCGCCGCTGATTGTGGGAGCCGATTGGAGCGGGCGGGGCACAATGGCCTTCTGGTTTTCCCTGGTGACGGCTCTCTTTTTTGCCCTTTCCCTGTTGGGCAGCCGCGAACGGCACGAATTCCAGCAAGATACCCCGTTGCCGTTTCAGCAGGCGATACGTGCTACCTTTACCAATAAAGATTTTCTCGTTTTTCTGGGGGCAAACCTGTTTATTCAATTTGTGTTTGAGGCTCTGGTGTCTACGGTGCCGTTTTACACCAAATATGTGCTAAAACTGCAATCTGACCTGGTGGTGGCGGGGACGGTTTTGAGCGTGGAACTGCAAAACTCCATCTTTCTGGGGGTGGCGTTTATTATGGCCTTGCCTGCAATGCCAGTTTGGACGTGGCTGGCAAAACGATGGGGGGCGTGGAAGGCGACGCGGCTGGCTTGTGGGATAACGGCCGTTTTGTTGATTTACTTCTTCTGGGCTTACGATTTTTACACGGGTGTGATCGGGACAGTGATTTTTGGCCTCAGCATGGCCGGGCTGCTCATGTTACCCGATTTGTTGATTGCCGACATTGTGGATGCTGATGAATTGACAACTGGCTCGCGGCGCGAAGGGTTATATTTTGGCATGAATGGGTTGATTATCCGTTTTGCTTTTACGATTCAGGGGATTATTACGGCCGTTATATTGCAAAGTAGCGGTTATTTGCCCGCCAGCGACACGGTTTTGTACCCGGTGCAACCCGATTCGGCCGTTTCTGGGTTACGCTGGATGATGGCTGGGTTCCCCGCCCTGGCCCTGTTGCTGTCGGCAGTGGTGTTGCATAACTATTCGTTACATGGGGAGAAGTTGAATAGGGTGCAAACGGCCGTTACCACCCTGCACCAACAAAAGCGGCAGAAGGAGGGGTAAAATGGGATTAACCACAGATG
>CAZPEJ010000426.1:0-4836 GCA_964585465.1 uncultured Ardenticatenaceae bacterium | reverse complement strand
CAGCTAACGGCTGACAGCTTCCCTGCTGACGGCTGACAGCTAACGGCTGACAGCTTCCCTGCTGACGGCTGACAGCTGACGGCTGACAGCTTCCCTGCTGACGGCTAAAGAAAAGAGAAACCCTTTGTGTTCTTTGCGTCCTTTGCGGTTAAATCCTAGAGAGGCTGAACAGTTACAAAAAGACAGGTTTCACTGAGTCGTTACCCAAAGGGCTTTTGCCAGTTCCATACCCAACACAATGTCCTCGCGCCCTACCTTGAGGCGCATAGGGCCGTTAAAGGGGGCACGGCCAGCAATCTCAAAGGCGGCTCCGGGCACCAATCCCAGAGTGGCAAAGTATTGTAACTTTTCTGGCTCGTGGGTGCGTACCCGGCTAACCTGGCCTTTATGCCCGGCCCCCAGGTTGATGAGACACAGGTCGTTGATGACAGGTAAACGGCCGTCTTCATCGGGTATTGGTTCGCCATGTGGGCAACGAGTGGGGAAATGGGTCATTCGTGCCATTCGTGCCGTCAATTCATCATTTAACCCTTGCCCCAGGCTGTCGGCGTGGTGGTGGGCTTCATCCCAGGTAAACCCCATCACCTGCACCAGAAACACTTCCAAAATGCGGTGGCGGCGAATTTCACGCAACGCCTCTTCCTGGCCCCGTTCCGTTAAAACAGCCCCCTGGTAAGGAACATGTTTCACATACCCGGCATTTTTCAGCCGTTTTAACATGCGCGGGATGGCCGGGGCAGAAACATTGAGCCGTTCTGCCAGGCTGGTAGTGCTGACCGTCGGCGATTCCTCCTGGAGCCGGTAAATCTCTGCCAGATATTCACGCATGGCTGCACTGGGTGTGCTGCTATCGTCACCTTCTAATTCAATGTTTCCCCACTCCATCCAGGCCTCATCAATCGTAAGCAGGGTGTCTACCAGTGTGGCGACTCCCTGCTTACCTAAAAGTGGTTATAAGACCAGAGAAAAAAATCCGCGAAGACTCGTCAAATTCGCGTCATCCGTGTGCCATTGCCAAAACTGCCAGGCAGGCTGTATCGTTACGTTACTCCATCATTAACACTGGTTCAATTAACCCCAATGCCCAATCAATTTGCTCTTTGGTGACGATGAGAGGGGGCGCAAAACGAATGACGTTGTCATGGGTTTCTTTGCAAAGCAGCCCGTGACCTTCCAGGGCTTCGCAGAAGCGGCGGGCTTTACTATAAAGTTCTACACCAATAAATAACCCTTTGCCACGTACTTCTTTGATGTGTTGGCTTTCCAGCCGTTGCAAACGACCTTTGAAGTATTCGCCCAATTCGCGGGAACGGCCGACTAACCCTTCTTCGCGCAAGACTTGTAAAGCGGCCCGGCCGACCGCCGCGCCCAGGGGGTTACCGCCAAAAGTGCTGCCATGATCGCCGGGTTTGAACAACCCCAGGATAGCCCGGTCTGCTAAAACGGCCGAAACTGGATAAAACCCGCCACTCAATGCCTTGCCAACAATGGTCACATCGGGGCGCACCCCTTCATGGTCACAGGCAAACATGGCCCCGGTACGGCCGAATCCCGTCTGAATCTCATCTGCCATCAACAACACCCGATGCCGGGCACATAACTCTGCGGCTGCTTTCAAATACCCATCCGGTGGAATGATAACCCCACCTTCTCCTTGAATCGGTTCAACCAAAAAGGCTACCGTGTTGGGAGTAATTGCCGCTTCCAGGGCAGCAATATCGCCATAGGGGATGAGGGTAAAACCGGGGGTGTAGGGGCCAAAATCATCCCGATATTGCGGTTCGCTGGAAAAACTGATGATGGTGGTGGTGCGGCCATGAAAATTGCCTTCGCAAACAATAATTTCTGCCTGGTTGGGAGGCACTTGTTTCACCTGGTAACCCCATTTGCGCGAGATTTTAACGGCCGTTTCCACTGCCTCGGCCCCGGTATTCATGGGCAAAGCCATCTCATACCCCGTCATCTCACACAAATCCTGCAAAAACGGCCCCATCTGGTCATTCCGAAACGCCCGCGAAGTCAACGTCACTTTGTGCATCTGCTCCGCCATCGCCTTCAGGATCGTGGGGTGGCAATGTCCCTGGTTCACGGCCGAATAGGCACTCAGGCAATCCATGTATTTACGGCCGTCCACATCATACACCCACACACCTTCGGCTCGTTCAATAACCACATCTAAGGGGTGATAGTTGTGTGCGCTATACGTTTCGTCCAGTTCAATAAAATGATCTTTCTTCATACGATGCTCCTTCAAGGGGAAATTAGGGTACGGGTATTTTACCTTACTTTATCACCAGGTAAACGATAGCCAAAACGACGCAGTAAACCGCAAACGGGTACAAATTGTTGCGGCGCAGCCAGGTGAGCAAAAAGTGAATCGCCGCGTACCCGGTGATGCCAGAAACAAGAAACGCTATCACATATACCCCCAATTGACCATCTGGAATCCCTACTGCCATTAAATCTAACAAAGCCAGCAACCCGGCCCCAAAAATGGCTGGCACCCCCAACAAAAAGCTAAACCGGCCAGCCGTCCCCCGGTCAAAACCACGCCACAGCCCGCCAGCAATGGTGCTGCCACTACGCGAAAGCCCCGGCAGCAAGGCAAAAACCTGTAACACACCAATAATTATGGCATCTGCCCAAACCATCTCCGACAATTTTTTGTTGCCGGAAAGCAATTGTTCACCTGCTATCAGCAGGCCCGCCGTAATAAACAGACAAAAGGCAGCAAGCTGGGGTTCGGCAAAACTGCGCTCAAAAAAGTCCTTGAGCAACAACCCAATCGTGGCGGCAGGCAAAGTTCCCACCAGGATGTACCACCCCAAACGCGCTTCAGTGGTGGCAAACGGCCGTTTCTGCCACACCCCCTCCCACGTCGCCACCCCAATCTGCCACAAATCCCGGTAAAAATAAGCCAAAATGGCTAACAATGTCCCTTGATGGGCAATGGAGATCAAATTCAAATCAGGGGGTGTTAAGTTCAACAAACTAGGCACCAACACCAGGTGCCCATCGCTGGAAATCGGCAAAAACTCTGTAATGCCCTGAATCAACCCCACCAAAAATGCTTCAAAGATATTCATGCACAAAACCTTCGGTAACGATACAAATTGGAGATTAGGGATTAGAGATTGACCAATCTCTAATCTCCAATCTCTAATCTCCTTCAGCATAAGGTCAATTGATGACCTTATGCAGTATAACTGTTCAACCTCTCTAGGATTTAACCGCAAAGTAGGCAAAGAACACAAAGGTTTTCTCTTTTCTTTGCGCCTTTGCGGTGAATAGTTACTCAAGTTTATCGGAAATAAAGTTTCTCGCGCAGAGCCGCAGAGGGTTTTCCCTCCCTGCGCGACATAAAGTTAATTCCGATAGGGTTTATTCCATCTCAATTGCCATCGCAACGGCCTCGCCACCCCCCAGACAAAGGGAAGCAATCCCCCGCTGCAAACCACGCTGACGCAAGGCGTACATGAGGGTAATCAACACTCTGGCTCCGCTGGCCCCCACCGGGTGCCCCAGGGCAATGGCTCCACCGTTGACATTTACCTTGTTCCAATCCCAGTTGAACCCTTGCCGTCCCATGTCTGCCCCATTAGCCAAAATCTGGGCCGCAAAGGCTTCATTCAGTTCAATCAAATCCACCTGTTCCAAACTCCAACCCACCTGTTTGAGCAGGCGCGGAATAGCGCGTGCCGGGGCCGCAAACAACCATTTAGGCTCAACAGCTGCATGGGTGTACCCAATGATGCGAGCCATGGGGCGTAACCCTTGCCGTTCTGCTTCGCTGCGGCTCACCACCACAACGGCCGATCCCCCATCATTTAACCCTGGGGCATTTCCGGCCGTTACCTGCCCTTCTTTCTCAAAAGCTGGAGGGAGTTTGCCAAGCTGCTCAAGGCTGGTGGTTACTTCATAACGGCCGTCTTGGAACGTGGCGCGGATAGATTCGTCGCTGGTGATCAGGGTGGTACCTTTTTTGCTTTTTAATTCGATAGGGGCAATTTCATCCTGGAAACGGCCGTTTGCGCTGGCACTAGCCGCCTTTTCATGGCTTTGCAGGGCAAACTCATCCATCTCCTGGCGTGTAATTTCAAACTGCTTGCCAATAAATTCCGCAGCATTCCCCATCGCCCAATTTTGGAAACTACACCACAAACCATCCGTAAGCAACGAATCCTTCAACTCCCCATGCCCAAAACGTATTCCCTGGCGGGCATTAGGGGCCAGATAGGGAGCATTCGACATACTTTCCATGCCACCCGCCACAAACACCTCTGCTTCTCCGGCAACAATCCCGTTCGCGGCCATCATGACCGCTTTTAACCCAGAGCCACAAGCCTTGTTGACACTGCTGGCTCCCACCGTATCTGGCAACCCCCCTTTTAAGGCAGCCTGGCGAGCTGGGGCCTGGCCCGACCCGGCCGCCACCACCTGCCCCATAATCACCTCATACACAGTGGCGGGGTCAACACCCGAACGAGAAACGGCCGCTTTCACCGCCACCGCCCCCAGCTCCCCGGCATCCTTGCCCACCAACGCCCCTTGAAACTTACCAATGGGGGTACGTGCCGCCCCCACAATAACCGCCTCACGCGGTGTCCGATTTGTACTCATGCTGTTACTCCTCAATTAAAATAGTGGTTATATTGCGTAACATTTACCATTAAAACATGACGGGTCTTTCGGATTTTGTGGGGTTTGCCGTGAAACGTGAAATTTCTCTAGTCACGTTTTACGTTTCACGTTTCACTGGTTGTCAACCCCCTGAGTTCCCTAAGAACCAACATTACCGTCATGGTAGCTTTCCCGCTCAATTAGATACAGAAAACC
>CAZPEJ010000425.1:0-4838 GCA_964585465.1 uncultured Ardenticatenaceae bacterium | reverse complement strand
GCCCACTGTAGCTGTGGCGGCCGATGTTTCAGCTTTGTTGTTGCCTGCCACAGCCTTTGCTACCCTTGCCCCTCCTGCTACTTTTACGCCTGTGACGGTAGCCGGGCTTAATCCAGCCAACCTGCCTACCTTGTCCCCCACCTTGCCTGCCACCTTTACCCCAGCTCCCACCCCCACAGCCACCAGTACCCCCATTCCCCGGCCGTTGACAGCCCGCCTGGATGGCATTTATCACCAGTTTCAGGATTGGAACAACTGTGGCCCAACCACTTTGGCGATGACCATGAGCTACTTTGGCATGGGATTAACCCAGAGTGATACGGCGGCGGTGTTGCGCCCAGACCCAGAAGACCGCAATGTTAGCCCGTTTGAAATGGCTGCTTATGTCAACAATGAAACCCCATACCGGGCCATTGACCGCGCCAATGGCAGCTTGGAGGTAATTCGCCAACTGGTTGGGCATGGGATTCCGGTTATTTTGGAAATTGGCATTGACCCACCGGGGGAGTATGCCTGGTTGGGTTGGTATGGGCATTATTTGTTGGTGGTGGCCTATGATGATGCCCGGCAACAGTTGTGGGTGTATGACTCCTGGTTAGGCACGAGTGATGTCCCAGGGCAAAATGCTGACCGAAACGGCCGAATTGTGACTTACGCCGACCTGGATATTTACTGGCCACAATTTAACCGGAACTACATTGCCGTTTTCACCCCCGAACAGGCAGAACTGGTCAAAACCATCATCGGCCCCAACCTGGACGATGCCACCATGTGGCAAAATGCCTTACTGCAAGTACAAACAGAAACGGCCGCTTCGCCCAACAACCCCTTCCTTTGGTTTAACCTGGGCACGGCTTACAACGCTTTGGGACAATATGAACAGGCTGCCACTGCCTTTGACCAGGCGCGGGCAATTGGTCTACCCTGGCGCATGTTGTGGTACCAGTTTGGCCCCTATGAGGCGTATTACCAGGTCGGGCGGTATGAGGATGTTATTTTGCTGGCTGATGTGACATTGCAGGATCGGCCGTATTTTGAAGAATCATTTTATTATAAAGGGCTGGCAGAAGCGGCTCAAGGGCATCGGGAAGTTGCCCTGGAGAATTTACAAGCTGCTACCGACTTCAATCCCCACTACACCCCGGCTATTCTGGCTCTACAACAATTACAAACGGGAAACTAGCAGCCTGTCGGAGAAGGGCAGAATAACACGCGGGTTACGCGGATGGAACGGATACACGCGGATAAGACCAGAGAAAAAATCCGCTAAAACCTGTCAAATCTGCGTCATCCGCGTTCCATTGCGACTTTTCGAGGCAATAGGTATCAAGTACGTTATATGACTACCACTACAAAACGTCTTATTTTATTGATTGTGGCTGTAGAAGTGGTGCTGACCATCGGTATTTTTGCTTTACCCCGTGTGGTGCAGGCGTTACCAGGTGAGTATTACGTGCGGTTGCAAAATAATCCTCTGACATCTGGCCTTGTTGCCCTGGTGACGACACCGTTGCCGACTGCGTTGCCGGTTCCGGTGGCGGCCAATTCTGGGGGACAACCGGTGAATTTGCCCGACATTCCTGGGCTGAACCCGGCCGCTACCCCATTCCCAACACCCTCCCCTCAACCAACGGTGGCCCCCACATCAGCAACCCTCACAGCGGCAGAAACGGTCGTTGCCACCCAACCGCCCCCCCCCACTGAACCCCCTCCACCCTCCCCTACCCCCATGCCCTTGCCAGACCGGGTTGTTTTGGAAGGTGTGAGCAGTGTGGTACAAGGATTTAACAACTGCGGCCCGGCCAATTTGACTATCGTACTCAATTATCATGGTGACGACACTACCCAGGAAACGGCCGCTGCTTATCTGAAACCCAACAAAGAAGACCGCAACGTTAGCCCCTGGCAAATCAGCGATTATGTCAACGAATTTACCAGCTTGCGCTCCACCGTCCACAGTGGCGGCGATTTGTTGATGCTTAAACGGCTGGTGGCTGCTGGTTTTCCCGTTGTCATCGAAAAAGGATACGAACCCAACAGCACCGAAGGCTGGTATGGGCATTACCTGACGGTGTATGGATATGATGACGGTACCCAACAAATTTATAGCAAAGATACCAACCTGGGGCCGTTTGACGGCCGACCCCGCCTGGATGACTACACCGATTTTATGTATTGGTGGCAGCAGTTTAACTACACCTTTTATGTGGTATACCCGGTGCAGCAGGAAAGCACCGTATTTTCCATCATTCCCGACGAATTGGAGCAACCTTTTTCGATGTGGGAGTATGTGACGCGGCAGGCGCAGGCAGAGCAGCAGGCAAACCCCAACGATGAGTTTGCCTGGTTTAACTATGGGGTGGCGCAGACGTATCTGGGGCAGTTGAGTGGTGAAGCGCGATACTACGAAACGGCCGCTTCTGCTTTTGACCAGGCGCGTACCATTGGGCTGCCCCCTCGCACGTTGTATTACGAACATCGGCCGTTTATGGCCTATTGGAAGGTGGGGCGGCTGGAGGACGTGATCCAACTGGCTGATGCCTTGTTAGACACCGCTGGTGGCAAGTGGGTAGAGGAAGTGTACTGGTTCAAAGGGCATGCCCTGGCTGCTGAAGGGCGGTTGTTTGAAGCGGCCGATGCTTACACCACCGCCCTGGATGTCAACCCCAATTTTTCGCCGGCCCAACAATCTCTGGATTGGGTGAACTCGTTGATTTCGGGGGGATAGGGCACATTTTATGAGATTTGAGATTAGAGATTGATTATCAATCCCCAATCTCAAATCTCCCCAAAGAAACATAGCTATTACATATGATGACAACCCGTACTCGAAATTTTATTTTACTGGCTGTGGTTTGCCAGCTTGGGTTGGTGGTGGTTTTGTTGGCCTTACCATCGGTGGTCAGGGCGATTCCCGGCCGTTACCGGGTGGCATTGCAAGAACGCAGCCCATTCCTCGGTTCTTTGATGGAAGAGGTAATCCAGGAAGTCGCCCCGGCGGCTACAGCTTTACCCGCGCCGGTGCAAACGGCCGTTCCTGTGGACATTGCTGCTTTAATCGCCACCCCCACCGCCGAACCCACTGCCACCCCCAGCCCAACGACCGCCGTAACCCAGGCTCCAGTAGTGGCGACAGAGGCCATAACGGCCGTTCCCACCGAAACCCTAACCCCCACCGAAACCCCCACCCCTCAACCCCCACCCACACGAATCGTGCTGCCCGGTTTAACCGCCATTCGGCAAACCTTTAACAACTGTGGCCCGGCCAACCTGACCCAAGTCCTCAACTTTTACAACTATGCCATTACCCAGGAAGAGGTTGCCAACTACCTGAAACCCAACCCGGAAGACCGCAACGTTAGCCCCTGGCAGCTCTCTGATTTTGTCAACGAACAGACGGGCGGGGTTATGAAAGCAACCATTCACAGCAATGGCACTTTAGACCTGCTAAAACAGTTTGTAGCTGCTGGTTATCCGGTAGTGATTGAAAAGGGGTATGAACCAGATACGTCCAACGCGCCGGGTTGGTGGGGACATTACCTGACGGTGTATGGGTATGACGACGAAAAACAGGAGTTTTACAGCCTGGATACTTATCTGGGGCCGTTTGATAGCAGTGAAGGGCGGGTAGATTCTTACGCGGATATTGAAACGTATTGGCAACACTTTAATTACACTTTTTATGTGGTGTATCGGCCAGAACAGGAAACCGAGGTGCAGGCCATTTTGGGGCCAGAGATGCTGGATGAGTTGACGACGCTGCGCCTGGCAGCCCAACGCGCCCAGGCCCAGGTGGACGCAGACCCTAACGATGTGTTTGCCTGGATGAATTTAGGGGATGCTCTTACCCGAATCGGCCGTCAGGTGGAGTCGGGTAATGCGGAGTTTTATGGCGGGGCGGCTCAGGCGTTTGATCAGGCACGAACCATTGGTTTGCCACCCCGTATGTTGTGGTATCAGCACCAGATTTATTGGGCATACATCAAAGTCGGCCGTTACCAGGACGTGATTGATTTAACCGATACCGTGTTGGCTGAACAGGGTGGGCGTAATGTGGAAGAGACGTTTTGGTATCGTGGCCTGGCTTTGGAGTATTTGGGGGATGCGACCAGTGCCATTGAAGCGTACCGGGCTGCGTTGGAAGTGAATGTGAATTTTTACCCGGCACAGATTTCGCTGGACGCGCTGGGTGGGTAACGGCTTGAGTTATTTGCTGTTGCTGCGCCATTCGGCCGTTTCGGTGCAACCATCTCGCCCTGCTCACGAGTGGCAGTTATCAGAAAACGGCCGTTCCCGTTGCCTCTCCTTCCTTCCTCACCTTCTGCCCTTTCAACCCGCCTGTTTTATTACCAGCACCGAAACCAAAGCGGTGGAAACGGGGCAAATTTTAGCCAACGGCCTGGGCGTTACCTGGCAAACGGCGGCCGATCTGCATGAACATGACCGCCAGGGTACACCCTATCTGTCACAATCGGCGTTCCAAACCGCCATTGCCACCTTTTTTGCCCACCCGAAACAGCTTGTTTTTGGCAACGAAACGGCCGATCAAACCCAACGCCGTATGATTCAAGCTGTCGCCACCATTCTGGCAACACCCCCTGCAACGCCCCTGGCAATTGTGACACATGGCACGGCACTTACTTTGTTTCTTTGCCACTACAACCCAGAAATACGGCCGTTTCCCTTCTGGCAATCCCTTACCCTGCCCTGTGCCTTTGTCCTCTCCTTGCCCGATTTGAAGCTACAACATGTTATAAAATGGAACGCGGATGACACGGGTTTGCGTAGGTAAACATGACATTATGAGAGATTAGAGATTGGAGATTGGCAAATCTCTA
>CAZPEJ010000424.1:0-4848 GCA_964585465.1 uncultured Ardenticatenaceae bacterium | reverse complement strand
CCAGCCAAACGAACCAAATTATTTGACCCAAGCCAAAAACTCCAATCAAGCTGTCGGTCAACCCTGGAACAAGGGAGATGATGCCCACAATGCCAACCACCAAGCCGATGATATTTAGGCTTTTGGGAAATTGACCAGCCCGCAGCGCGGCTAGGCTGACCAACAGTACCCAAAGGCCGCCCAAGATTTCACCATTGGCATTACCCAGCCCATTTGCGACCGCTTCAATACCCTGCCAGAGCAATGCCGCCTGGTCTGGGTCTTTGGCATAGAGGGCAACAACCGTCGTAAGCCCAGCATTGGCAACCATCCCGCTGGCAATCAACGAGCCAGCCCAGATAATCCCGATTACGGTTGCTACCTGCATCGTCGTCGGTGCGGCAGGCTTTAAACGGCCGTATAACGCCAACGACAAGACAGTCAGGAAAAAACCAAAAATTACGTACATAAGCAAGTTGGTCAAAAAAACCACCATCTGTTTATCAACGTTCAGGGCTACCTTTTGCGCCGGGTCGGTGATACTGAGGTAATCCAGAACGACGAGAAAGATGACGATTCCAATCAGGTGGGCAACTGCCATGTACAATGCGGCAAAACCGCCCAATTTCTGTAAGGTTTTCATGTTTCCTCCCTTTTGAACAGGTTAAGCTTCAAAATCGCGCCACGTCCAGGCAAACCAGACGATCAGCAGCAGGCAAAGGGTCTCTACCGCGGCGATGAAGATATAGTGAGGGTATGACACCCCGCCGCCCCAGATGTAAGCAATAATGACAAGGCTCACGACAATATTAACCCAACGGTTGATGCCATACTTCAACACACGGGACAGGATGATCATGGCAATGGCCAGATTCCCTACCACCGCGCCGACCAGCATCAATTGGGGAATGGACACGCCGGTGCTGGCGGCGGTCCTCGCCACTTCCTCCGCCGCGCCAGGGATGAAGAGCGAGAGGATGTCCGCTTTTAGCATGTTGAGCATGACCACGATCCACAGGGTCGAGAGCAAGACTCTCGTGTCCACCTTTTTTACGAGGGTTGTGTTGGTATTCATTTTTCTCCTTGCAACTGACTTGGGGTGAGTTTTACAATTTGACACCTGACTCATCTGCCAGGCTAACTTCAAGTTGGTTACTTTTTTCGAAGGACACTTCGGCGGCCTCAGGGCAGGCTCTCGAAATGATACCTGTATGGTTACAATAAATTAATTATCGGCAACAATATTGCTAACATAAAACCCACCGGCAAGATGACATTGAGACGTTTGCTCTTTGGATGATTTACCCAGTACGTGAGAATGACGGATAATAACAATGTCTGTGAAAACACCTCCGGCCAACCGACTATATGATCCCATAAGGGAAAGTTGAAAAAAATCATTCCCTCAATCCCTCCCCAACTCGCGGAAAATGGCGTAAGAATCCCGATAACGACAAGCATACACACATGATCAGCCAGCCATTTCGGTTACTAAATAAGGCATCTCTCAGCAGGTAAAACACAATTGCCAACAATGCCCCCCTGAATGGCTGAAAAAGAGGGGCAGCCATCAGCATCGGATCCGTCATTTTTCGAATGATTGGGGCTACATCTGGCCGGATCATTCGAGTTGCATATCCAAGGAGAAGGGAAGCAACAACACCGGTAACTAAATAGGTAACAGTATGAGAAATAACAGTCCGATACAGAATTGACCGGAAGGAAAGTTGTGGGTTATTTATCACTTGAATAGGTGGGTTGCTTGCGTTCATTTTTTCTCCTTTTTTGAATCGTTTTGATGAGATTCCAAAACTTGGATTTGAACGACCGAAACCAGTGGCATTCCCAGGTCACGTACTTTTTTCAGCAAACCATGCAGCGCAGCCTGGTCAATCACCGGGCCGGTTAAAAGCGTATTGCCGCCCTCTTCCAGCGTGATAGCCAGACCTTCAAACCAGTTTATCCATTGATTATCCAGATGACCTTTAAGCCTGATCTGGTAGACCATCGGTTGACTTTGGGTTGGGTGGGGTTCGAGTTTGTTTGACATTATCTTGTACCTTTCGTAACCAGTTATGGCAGCTCGCGCCACTTGCTTAATGTATAGGCAATATACCCATACCACAGTGTTACCGTATAGACACTTTGGTGTGGGTTCGAGTGTTATTTTGAATGATGGAATCGAAAGGGGGATAAAGCTGGTGTTTACAACAGACCCAGCTTACGAGCGCGGATGATGGCTTCAGTACGCCGATGAACCTGTAGTTTTTCAAAAATTCGGCGGTTGTGGCCTTTCACGGTGTCCAAGGCCAGAAAAAGTCGTTTGCCGATTTCTTGATTTGAAAGGCCCTGAGCAATTAAGTGCAGAACTTCTAACTCACGTGGGCTGAGTGGTTCGACTAGGGAGGGTGTTCCAGGAACAAAGAGGGGCAGCTTTTGTTCCTTCCTCTCCGCCGCGAAAACCGCCAACAGCTTATTGACATAGTATGATTGGATTCCCTGAGAGGCTGCCAGAGACAGGAGCTCCGCCATTGGTGTTCCTTCGTTCAAGAAGAGGCGGACGAAGCCGCCTGGCTCGGCCAGTACCAACACTTCGCCGAGTCGTTCCAATGCCTTTGCCTTTTCACCACTTGCATAGAGAGCGATGGATTGGACAACCATAACCTCAAGGACTCTTTGCGCCAACCCCTTGGCTTCTGCTTGCTGGCGCAGTGGTTCCACCACTTCTAAAGCCGCAAATGGGTTGCCTTGGGCGATGAGTGCGCGCACCTGCATGAGCGGAAGATCATTTTGCCGTGCCAGTTGGATAACTGCATCGAGATTACCCTGGTGAAGGTGAATCTCTGACTGGCAATAGGCAAGGTCTTGTAGGCGGATGTGGATGTTCTTTTGATGCGTGGTTTGTTCCGCCTGCGATACAATGCTTTCCGCACTGCTCACATCTCCCTGGGCCAATTTGAGACGAGCCAGATATAAACGGCTCAAGATTATTCGGTCAACAACATGGTCATACTGTTGCGCCAACTGCAAACTCTGCTCCAGGTATTTTTCGGAGGCATTCAGGTTGTTCCACTCGTAGTAGATGTTTGCCAGGCCCACACAGGCTACCGCAGCGTTCGAGGGTGAATATTCATAGAGCAATTCCAGAGCCTGCTGGTAGGTTTCGGCTGCCTGGTAGAGATGGTTGCTAAGTGCTTGAAGCTGGCCTAACCGGAGTGAAGCCAGGATGATATTAGTAATATCGCCCCCTGCCCGGGCAAATGATAAGGCTTCGGTATAGGCATGTCTGGCATTGATGTAGTCCTCCTGGAGATAGTAGCCAAGACCCAACGTCAGCATCGCTGTGGAACGGTCCGAAAGATTGTTGGGAGCCAGATGTTCCAGGGCGCGCTGTGCCTGGAATAGGATAGTTTCTATCTCGAACTGGTGCGTCGCCAGGGTGGCCCTGGCTATAGCGATTTTTCCAATTAGATTCCCGGTTGTGTTGTCTAACTCGACATCTGGCAGAGTTGCACGGGCTAAAACGGCTTCAGCTGCCTGGAGTTTCTCCTCTACACCCATCGTTTGGCCGATAGTCAGCAGCAACGAAGCTTGTTTGCACCACAACGCGGGTCTGGCATCTAACAGGGTCTTGGGCAATGATTCCAGCCAGTTCAGGATCGTTGTTGCTGTGCCAGGATGGTGCAAAGGCATCTTCGCGCTTTCTATGAGACGTTCGGCGTGTTCAATGTCATTGGCTACAACTGCATGGTGGAATGCCTCAAGTATCAGGTTGTTGATTTCATACCATTTGCTGGCTTGGAGATGCAGTTTGACGATTTCTTCTGGGGAAAGCGTTTGTCTTAGCCGATGGCGCAGCAGTTCAGCAAAGAGGTGGTGGTAGCGGTACCAATGCCGCTCGTTATCCAAAGGGATAACAAACAGGTTGGCGTGTTCAAGGTATTCAAGATTCTCTTGTCCAGATGCTGAAGCGGAAGCGATAACAGCGTCACATAGTGGGCCACATAGGCGGTCGAGGATAGATGTGCGTAGCAAGAAGGTTTGGACAGTTTGAGACTGCTGTTGGAAGACCTCTTCGAGTAGATAGTCGAGTACAAAATGATGGCTACCGGTAAAGGATTTGATAAAACCTGGGATGTCCTTGATCCCTTGCATGGAGAGCGCGGCGAGTTGCAGCCCCACGATCCAGCCTTCGGTGCGGGTTTCTAGGGCTGTAATCTCTTCTGGCGAGAGGGTGAGTTTCATCACCTTGTTGAGAAATTCGGACGCTTCGGAGGGGGTAAACCGTAAGTCAGCCGTGCGTAGTTCAATCAATTGACCTCGGGCGCGTAACCGGGGTAAAGGCAGGGATGGATCTTCGCGTGTGACAATGACTAGGTGCATCTGCGGCGGCAGGTGTTCTAGCAAAAAAGTGAGTGCCTGATCTATTGGTTGAGCATCCAGGGCATGGTAGTCATCTAGAACGAAGGTAAATGCTTCGGGGATGGTGGCAATATCGTTGAGCAGGATCGCCAAGATGGATTCGGTGGGTGGTGGCGGTTGTAGTGATTCAAGTATCCCAAGTGCTTTTTTTCCAATTTCTGGTGAAAGTTTTTGTAATGCAGCAATGAGGTAAACAAGAAAGCGGGTGAGATCGCTGTCTCCTTCGTCTAAGGAGAGCCAGG
This sequence comes from uncultured Ardenticatenaceae bacterium, assembly GCA_964585465.1. Classification (GTDB taxonomy): domain Bacteria; phylum Chloroflexota; class Anaerolineae; order Promineifilales; family Promineifilaceae; genus CAZPEJ01. The sequence goes on along the minus strand of CAZPEJ010000424.1, from coordinate 205 downwards.
CAAACGGCCGTTTACACCCAGCAATCCATTCGCCGACTAACGTTGTTTTGCCAAAACCAGCCGGAGCGGAGATGAGGGTGAGTTTACTACCTGTTTGCACCCCCTGATTGAGTTTTTCGGTGAGGTGGGGGCGGGGAACGAGAGACGGCCGTAAATAGGGGATATGCAGCTTTGTCTCTAGAAGCGCAGCAGCCCTATCGGCATT
>CAZPEJ010000423.1:2673-4851 GCA_964585465.1 uncultured Ardenticatenaceae bacterium | reverse complement strand
CACCCAAATTTTGTGTTTGCTACCCTTGCTTTCTTAAAACATTCTTACTATTTACGTGGTTATTTGGGAACTCAGGGGTTGAGAATCAATGAAACGTGAAGCGTGAAACGTGAAATTTCTCTGGTCACGTTTTATGTTTCACGGCAAACCCCACAAAATCCGAAAGACCTATTATTTTTGTGTTGAACGTTACGTTTTTTTATTAACCCAGGCGACGGAGGAGCAGTTGGTAATGTGGTGGAAGATGGGTTGTTCGTAGTTGTAGGCGGGGGCGATGAGGCGCAGGAACCCTTCGTTGGGGATGACCAGCCATTCGCCGTCGGCTGACCAATCAAAACCAGATGCTCTGGGGTCGTAAAAAGGGGCGGGGTAGGTGTGTAACCAACTGTTGGACAGGTCATGGACGTTGATATACCAGTGAGGATAGGTGGTTTGGGGAATGGCAAGAACCAGGAAACGGCCGTTTTCCGTCAACGATACCTGGGGAAACTGCTCCGTCTGCCGTGCCAACTGACGAAACAAAAACAACACCCCAGAACGACGGTCAAACTGGAACAGGTAAAAGTGGGTATCAGAAACGGCCGTTAAAAACAACCAATCCTGTTGGGTGGGGTGGGGCAGCACCGAGGTGATGTGAAGTGTGGTTGGTGCCTCTTCAGCCAGCAACTTGAGCAAATCGGCCGTTTGCAACAACGAACGAGAGATAGTAATGGGATGAGTATGGGTGAAAACGGCCGTTACCACCTCCTCTTGGGTATTATCTGCCTGTCTGACATAGCCAAAAGCTGTGTTGTCCAACCAAAAAGGCGACCAACCCGTACCAATTTCAACCGTCTCTTGCCCCAACGGGTTGCCCAATAGTAACTGGAGGGGGTTTTCCAGGGGTTGAACGAGGGTGTGTTGTTGATCGGGCGACCAGGCAAGACGGCCGTTTACCGGCAGTTCGGTACACCCGTTTTCACCACACTGGTCCAAGTCGAGCAATCGGCTGGCAATGACGCTCCATTGGGCGTTATTGGTGAAGGAGAAGTGGAGGTAAGATTCGGCCGTTTCCGCGCTAGATTGTAACCAGGGGAGCAAATTGTAATGTTGTTCCTCATCCAACACCAGTTGGGTACGGCCGTTCACCAGAACCACTGTGCGCCAATGGGGTGTGCCGGTTACTGTCACCTGCATTTGTAGCAAAACCCCCCGGTCATCTGCCAGGGGAATCATGGGGGTGGTGATAAACGGGGTGATAAACAGATTATCCGTTGGTTCATCGTGCCAGGTTTGGTTGTGTGGCAGGTAACGGAGCAAACGGCCGATACTATTGTTAATACAAAGTAGCTGCACATCCTGGTCTGGATAGAGTAGCGGCGGTGGAGATTGTGCCTGGTGGCTGGTGCCGGGCAGGGCTGGCGGCTGCAACTGGTAATGTGACAATGTTTGAATGAGCCAATCACGGGTAAACGACTGTTGGGGGGTAAAACGAACCAGCATGGCAGTGGCGATCCAGTTCGCATATCCACGATACAATGCCTGATACCCTGCTTCATCCACTGGCTGACCAACCAGGGTGGGGGTGGGCAGAACAATGTAGTTGTAGCCAGTGGTGGGGAAAAGGTCGGGCACGTAGTTTAACTGTTCCAGGCGGTAACTATCTCCACCTAGTCGCACTTCCAGATGGCCCGGTGGGCATTGAATCTCTGGATGGGTACAAAGCTGGGCGACCAGTTGTCCCAGGTCGTTTGCCAGCCGCTTTCCAATTACCTGGTCGCGGGTGGGATAGAACAAGGTGAAACGGCCGTTTTCTGTTTCTTGCCATACACCCCAAAACTGTTCGGGGTCGGGGATGGGCACCAGCAGCCAGGAACCATTTTTTCGTTGGTAAACGGCCGTTTGTTGCAAATGAACCACTTCACCAGATTGGGTTTTGTAGGGCAGTTGCTCAACCACTTCGGCCGTTATCAGGTCGGGGGAGAGGGTGACGGTGAGAACGGCCGTTGGGGCTACAGTTGCCCACAATCCCAATGGAGCGCGATCTAAAAACAGGTTTTGGCTAAAAAGCAGTTGTTGAATTTCCCACCAATTAGGGTCTTGTTTGTCTAATAGGGCAGAAAATAGCTCCCGATCCGATGTTCTAACGGCTTCTTGCAGCAAATGATGATTGGCAATGACCTGTTGCTCCAGGGATTG
>CAZPEJ010000423.1:0-2573 GCA_964585465.1 uncultured Ardenticatenaceae bacterium | reverse complement strand
TAACGGCTTCTTGCAGCAAATGATGATTGGCAATGACCTGTTGCTCCAGGGATTGAGTACTGCTCTGTACCCGCCGGGTGAGGAAACTGGTCAAAACAACCCCGCTCAACACCACAAAACAAACAATTAACAGCAGGGGGTAAAGACGGGTGTAGGAAACGGCCGTTGCGGATGGTGGTGGTACTTTTTCCCAACCTTTTTCTTCGTCGGTCTGCCATTCAAAATCGTTCATTTATTTACGGCTGACTGTTTTTGTGGTGGTGGCGGCGCAGGAAACGGCCGTTTCCCGCTTTCCCCTTAAACTCCCCCTGGTCTACCACCACCTGCCCACGACTGAACGTGGTCACAGGCCAGCCCACCAGTTCCAGCCCCTCATACGGAGTCCAATCTACCTGCTCGTGCAATGTCTCCGTGGACAGTGTCATCTGTTTTTCCGGGTCAAAAATGACCACATCCGCATCATACCCCACCCCAATGACCCCTTTGTGGTTTAGGTCAAATAGTCGCGCCGGGGTGGTACAGCACAGGTCAACCCAGCGATGTAACGAGAACAACCCCCGTCGCACACCCTGAAAAACGGCCGATAAACGCATTTCAATCGAAGGCACTCCTCCCGGAATTTGACTGAAGTTATGCAGCCCACGCGCTTTGTCCGCGCTGGGAAAGGGGCAATGGTCGGTACAAACCAGGTGTAACTGCTCGTGGGCCAGGGCGTGCCATAGGGCTGTCTGATCAGCCAGAGGGCGCAAAGGCGGAGCACAAACTGGCAACGCTCCCGCCACCCCCGGCCGGTCATAGACATCTTCTGTGAGAAAGAGGTATTGCGGACAGGTTTCACCTGTAATGGCAAACCCACGCTGGCGGGCGGCGGTGATACGTTTGACCACTTCGGCACAAGAGACGTGGAAAATGTGTAAACGAGTACCCACCCACTCTGCCAGGTCAATCACTCGCCCGGCAGCTTCTCCTTCCAACAGAGCGGGGCGGCTGCGGGGATGATAATGGGGTGAAGTTCGGCCGTTTGCCACATTTCGCGCCACTAACGTACAAATCACCTCCCAATTTTCAGCATGAACCACTGGCAACCCATCTACGTCACGGATTTTTTCTAATGCCTGTAACAGTTCGCTATCGTTCAGGCGAAACCCATACGCCATGTATAACTTGAAACTGGTGCAACCGGCGGCCACTACGGCAGGCAACTGGTCTAATTTGGGAATATCGTTGGGTGTGATAGTCATGTGCAGACCATAATCAACCACCACCCGCCCATCCGCCTCGGCACGGCGGGCCGCCAACGCCGCCAACAAACTCTCTTCTGGGTTGGCAGCCACAAAATCAATAATGGTGGTAGTGCCCCCAAAGGCGGCGGCGCGGGTGCCGCTAAAAAAGTCGTCAGCCGAGATAACCCCGCTGGGTAGGGGCATTTGCATGTGGACATGAACATCCACTGCTCCCGGCAGAACATATTTTCCGGTGGCATCCCAGGTTTGTTGCCCCTGTAATCCCTGCCCAATGGCGGCAATTTTTTCTCCTTGAATGCCAATGTCAGCTTGAAAGAGGGCATCGGTGGTCAGAATTCGGCCGTTTTTAATGACTTTATCAAACATAACCATACGCTCCTGTTTGGAGATTACAGATTAGGGATTGGAGGTTGGTCAATCTCTAATCGCCACTCTCCAGGTCTTGCCCAAGCACCAGTTTGTTTATAACCAAACCCTTAAGGCTTCATGGGTATCAGTCCCATGACCCTTGTGTTTAGGGTTCGACTGTTTTACACTCTTGTTTGGAGCTTACCACCAACGTTGTAGAATTCCCACAAAATCCCCTCCAATGGTTGCGCCCAGGTTCACTTGGGCTATAAAAAGCGGTGGAACCCTAGAGGAGTAAAAGATGTTAGAGAACACCCTGCCTAAACGTGTGTTATTGCCGTTTACCCATGCCAGTTGCCTGGCGCAGACGTTGGAATCTGCTTTGCAACGGGTGGAAACGATGTCGGCCGAATTGTTATTGCTGCGGGTGTGTCCAACGGCCGAATCCAGCCCAACCCTCCCAGACGAAGAAAGCCTGTATATCGAGCTACGTGGCCTACAGGCCCAACTGCAAAACCACACCACCCACCTGGACAGCGTAACTGGCCCTATTGCCCGTTCCATTGCCAGTTATGCCGGGCAGCACCGGGTAGATTTGATTTTGTTATTTGAAGAGGACGTAAAAGAGGGATTGCCCTTATTTGAGCGTGTGGCTCGCCGCGCCGCATGTGAAACTGCGTTACTGGCCTAATTAGTTCATAGTAACGACTTTAGTCGTTCAAACTGCTAAAGCGGTTACTACAAAGGGTCTTTCGGATATTGTGGGGTTTGTCGTGAAACGTAAAACGTGAAACGTGAAATTTCTCTGGTCACGTTTCACGTTTCATTGGTTGTCAATCCCCTGAGTTCCCAAAGAACTGTTATTTTCAGGCACTTGTTAACGCACCCCCCACTCCCAAATACCAAAAGAGACCTTCCGATCTAGTGGATGACCGACCTGGGTGAGAACCATGCCAATTTCACCGTGATGGTACGCTTCGT
>CAZPEJ010000422.1:0-4862 GCA_964585465.1 uncultured Ardenticatenaceae bacterium | reverse complement strand
GCTGGAACAAGTGGACAAAACGGCCGTTCCCCGCCTGCTCGACTCCCTGCAAAGTCACTACTTGCTCATCTCCTTCCCCGTTCACAGCCTGGGCGGGCGGCACAAAGGCATGGCCGAAAATTATGAGGATAAGTTGATGGGCTGGTTAAACGGCCGTTCCTGGCACTGGCAAAAATTCCTCTTTTCCACCGAACTAGCTTTCCTGGTGACGTGTTCCGAACAGGCATAAGGAGTAACAATTTATTAACCTGAACATTTTGCCCGTGAAACGTGAAACGTAAAACGTGATAGTTTCAGGTCACGTTTCACGTTTTATGTTTCATGTCCACCATTTACTTGTTCAAGTTATTTAGCGGCTAATCCTAAAAATAGGTGTGTAACGATTGGAGATTGGGTGAAAATCACGAATCTCCAATCGCTAACTTCCCTCAACCCAAACAACCACATCACGCGGTTGCACCATGATAGAACGTTGCGGCAGACCGGCCGTTAATGGGGTATCGGTAAAATTCAACAACATCACAAATGCCCCCCGTCGCGCCGCCACCAACCCCGGCGGCAACTCGGCCAGCCGCGAAATCATTTGTTGCCCCGCCAGATAACGCAACCACGCCGTTGCCTGGGCTGGTGTGGGATAAAAACCCAGGTAATAAACACGGCCGTTTCCCACCACATTTTCGGTGATGGCCGCAGAAGGAGATTGGAGATTGGAGATTGGAGATGCCCCACTGCCCACTGAGTACTGAGTACTGTTTACCGAGTACTCTCCCCGCGCAACGGCCGTTTCCGCCCTTAACTGCTCCACCCAATACCCCACCGGGCCGGAAAGCCCAGGAACGGCCGTTTCCAATTCCCAACTCACCCCATCCGGCAACGACTGCCAATCTGCCACCGTGGCCCCTACCAACGGACGCAACAGACCGGGCAAGGGCTGGTCTGTCACCAGATTAGAGGGGGTTTTGAAGCCGGAACGCACCCCTAACAACAAGGTGCCGCCATTTTGGGCATATTCGGTGAGTTTTTGCGCCAGGGTTTCATCTACCAGATGGGCTGTGGGGGCGATGAGCAGTTTGTAGGGGGAAAAATCGGCCGTTTTGGGCACCATGTGAACTGGAATACCCAACTGCTGCAACACCTGGTAATACACAAATGTCAACCGCCAGTAATCAAAATCGCGGCGGTGGGGTTGCAACTGAATCGCCCACAAATCATCGTAGCTGCACAAAATGGCAACTTCGGCCGTTAATGGCTGGGCGGCGATGTGCGCCATCAACGTTCGTTCGGAGATTGGAGATTGGAGATTGGAGATTGGAGATTGGAGAATCTCCCAATCTCTAATCTCCTGCATCTTTAACAAGTCGTGATAACCAACGGCCGTTTCCCCATCATGCCGTAGCAGGCCAGAATGGTACTGTTCGTGGGCAAATTGGGTGGCTCGCCAGCGGAAATAAACCACCACGTCCGCCCCACAAGCCAGCGCGTGCCACGTCCACAACCGCGTCGTGCCTGGGCGAATCCCCTGGTTGGTCTCCCCCCAGTTAATATGCCCACACTGTTGCTCCATAATCCAAAACGGAGCCTGCTTCAAACCATACATCAGGGCATGAGCCATGCCCATCATCAGCGGATCACCCACATCATACGCATGAACCGCCTTTTCACCCCCAACAGGCTGCAAAAACCCCCGCCATCGCTCCGTAAAACCCGTTGGGTAGTTGTCCCAGGTGATAAAATCTAGCTCTTTCGCCAGCTCAAACTGGTCTAAATCGCGGTATAACCCCATGAAGTTGTGGGTGATGAAGGGGGGGGAGAATTGTGAATGGTGAATGGTGAATTCTGAATTGTGACTGTTCACTGCCCACTGTTCACTGTTCACTGCGTACTGAGTACTGAGTACTGAATACTGCTTAATTCTTTCAATCTGCACTTGCTGGTAGGCCACAATGGAGTCGGAGGCGAAACGAAAGTAATCTAGTTCATGGCTAGGACTAGCTTTGTCAATACGGCCGTCTGGCAAGGGAATTTGTCCCCACTCGCTATAAGTTTGTGACCAAAAAATAGCTCCCCATGCCTCGTTGAGAGCGTCAATAGAACCATATTTGTGTTGTAGCCACTTCTGGAAGGCTATTTCACACTGTTTGCAGTAACACCGCCCCGTTTTACCACCGCCAAACTCGTTGTCAATTTGCCAGCCAATGAGGGCGGGGTGGTTGCCATACCGTTTGACCATCTCGTCCACGATACGAATGGTAAACTCGCGGTAGGTGGGGCTGTTGGGGCAGTAATGCCGCCGGGTACCGTGATTGCGCGAACGGCCGTTTGCATCCACCCGCAAAATCTCTGGGTAGGTTTGGGTCAGCCAGATGGGTGGGGTAGCGGTGGGGGTTCCCAACACAATTTGCAGCCCGGCCCCGGCCAACACCTCCATCGCCTCGTCTAACCATAACCAGGAAAAACGGCCGTTTTCCGGCTCCATCTTACTCCAGGCAAACTCCGCAATCCGCACAATATCCAGCCCCGCCTCGCGCATCATCCGCGCATCCTGCGCCCACCGCGCCTGCGGCCAATGTTCCGGGTAATAACACACACCTAGTTTCATTTGAGGTATAATAACTCCGTTTATGATTCGAGTGGTGGAGAATCAAATAATGACAATTGAAACCCTATACAAACATATTGTTTTAAATAATCAACAAATTCCTATCATTGTCGGGACAACCATGAAGGTGATGGAACTTGTTTTAGATCACAAAGCCTATGGATGGAGTCCAGAAGAGTTACATTTTCAACACCCTTACCTTACTCTGGGGCAAATTCATTCAGCCCTGGCCTATTATTGGGATCACCAACCAGAATTTGATGAACAGATAGAACAAGATTTACAAGCCACCGAACAACTCCGGCTACAACAAGGCATTACCCCATTTGAGTCCCGCTTAAGAGCGAAAAACCTGGTCAGATGAGCATAACCCTTTACATGGATCAGCACGTCCCACGCCCCATTACAATTGGGTTACGGTTACGTGGGGTAAATGTTCTTACCGCTTATGAAGATGGGAATAGCCATCTGGAAGACCCCGATTTGCTGGATCGTGCTGGTGTGTTAGGAAGGGTGTTATTCACACGGGATCGTGATTTGTTGGCCGAGGCCACAAAACGGCAAAATGAGGGAGTCTTTTTTAGCGGTGTCATTTATGCCCATCAACTTCAAGTCTCTATTGGTGTTTGCGTTCAAAATTTAGAACTTCTCGCTCTTGCTGGTGAACCCAACGATTTTATAAATCGTGTGCAGTTTCTGCCTCTTTAACTCCAATCTCTAATCTCCCTTCTCCTGCCCCCACTGCTGCGCCAGGTGAATGGCTCTTTGCCAACGGCCGTTTCCTGCTTCCCTCTCTCTCTCCCCCATCTGCGGCTCAAAACGAGTGTAACTACCGGGCTGCGGCGGCAAATCGGCCGTTTTTTGCCACACCCCCGCCCCCAACCCCGCCAACAAAGCCGCCGCCCGCGCCGTCGTCTCGGTGAAAGTAGGACGCACCACCGGAATACCCAACAAATCTGCTTGAATCTGGCAGGCCACATCACTAGCCGATACCCCACCCCCCACTAACAACTGCTCCACCCTGGTGCCAATATCCGTTTCAATCGTATCCAGAATCGTGCGAATCTGGTAACCAATCGCTTCCAAAAAGGCACGGACAATATGGGCACGGGTGTGGCCCAGAGTCATGCCTAACAGCGTGGCGCGGGTATTGGGGTCTTGGTAAGGGGCGTTGAGGCCGGTAAAAGCTGGCACAAACACCACCCCACCCGAATCAGCCACCGAACCCGCCAACTGGTCAATGTCTTCGTAAGCATCAAACAGCCGGGCATGGTCACGCATCCAACGAATGGCCGCCCCATTAACCGTCGTGGCCGCTTCCAGGCAATAGGTCTGGTGGTCACCCAGGTGCCAGGCACACAACACATCCACCGTTTCCTGCGAGGGGGCGTGACTGCCAGTGAATACTTTGACATAGGAGGCGGTGCCGTGTGTGCATTCGGCATCACCAGGGGTGCGGCAACCCTGCCCAAAGAGGGCAGCTTGTTGGTCGCCAATGGTTGCCAGAACGGGGATTTCGGCCGTTTCGCCATCTGGCGCAGTAACGGCAATCACCCCAAAATCATACAATGTGGGAACGGCCGTTGGCAGCGGCTCACGCGGCACCTGCAACCACTCCAACCACTCCTGCCAATACTGCCCGGCACGGAAATCATACACCCCCATCGCCTGCACCAGCGAACTATCCAGGAAATGCCCGGATGGTTTGCCCAATGCCTGAATCAACCAACTGGCAGATGATCCAATGCGTAAATACCCCTGGCGGGCCGCCTGCAAAACGGCCGAATCCTTTTTCATGCGCCAGGCCAGGTGCAGGGCCGCCATGTAAGCCCCAGGGCCATACCCCAGGCGGTGGTGAATCTGATGGGTGTGCGGCCAGGTTTCCAACTGGCGCAGCTGGGGCAAAATACGTAAATCTTGCCAGGTGATAGCATTTGCCAAAGAACGGCCGTTTCGCCCATCCCACACAAAATCAGTATTACGCTGGCTGGTAATGCCACAGGCCGCAATCTCGTTGGGGTGGCAACCCGCCTGCCCAACCGCCTCCGTAATAGCTTGTGCCACTCCATCAGCCACTTCGGCCGGGTCTTGTTCCACCCAATCGGGAAAGGGATGAATACGGGCTAACGGCCGATACGCAAACCCCCGCACCCCCCCCTCGCGGTCTAAAATCACGGCTTTGCTGCCGCTAGTGCCCTGGTCTATACCCAGGAGAAATGGTTTTGGCATAACATGAAACGTGAAACGTGAAACGTGAAACGTG
>CAZPEJ010000421.1:0-4863 GCA_964585465.1 uncultured Ardenticatenaceae bacterium | reverse complement strand
AGCCCCAGAACCACAACATTTGCTCCCAACCGCCTCGCCCTATTAAACCCCAGGCAAAAGCGGTAAAATGAGAATTGCTGAGCCGTTGACAGGAAATTTGCTATTTTGTGAGGCACCGTTATACTTGCCTGATTGTCGGAGTGGTTACAAAAATCACCCTTAAAAATACCATACGCTACAGGGAGCCGGAGCAAACCGGCTGAGAGGGTAACTAAAACGATACTGCGTTACCGACCTGCACACCTGATCCAGGTAATACTGGCGGAGGGATAGCATTGAGAGAAAAATTTGTCATGTCTAAGCCACCCACGCGGGTGGCTTTTTTGTTTTGGTGAGGGAGAAGATGACTGTTTTGTTATTTGCCAATGGAGAAATTGCCCAGGTAGAGTGGATTCGGCCGTTTTTGCCCGATGCCACCGCCATTATTGCTGCCGATGGCGGCACCCGCCACCTGCACCGCCTGGGTGTTTACCCGGATGTGGTCATTGGAGACATGGACTCATTACCAGGAAACGTAAAAAGCTGGTTGGAAACGGCCGATTCCCCTCAACTGTTCACCTATCCCACCGCTAAAAATGAAACCGACCTGGAACTGGCTTTGCAATATGCCTGCCAGACCTACCACGACGACATCTATTTGTTTGGCGCGTGGGGCGGACGGCTGGATCAATCGCTGGCGAACGTGTTGTTGTTGACGCATCCAGCCTGGCGCGACCGGCAAATTGTGTTGTTGGAAGAAAAGGAACGTGTCTGGCTGATAACGGCCGACTCTGCCATTCACGGCTCTATCGGTGATACTGTTTCCCTCATTCCCCTCAGCAACGACGTTTTTATTCACCACACCACTGGCTTGTTGTGGCCGTTGCACCAGGAGCCGCTTGTTTTTGGTCTGGCGCGGGGCATTAGCAACACCTTAACGGCCGAAACCGCCACGATTTCAATCCAGTCTGGTTTATTACTGTGTGTGCAGGCTGTTAGCTCCTGGCTAAAGGCTAACAGCTAAATGACCTACAAGAGATTAGAGATTGGAGATTGAACCAATTGTTAATCTCCAATCTCAGTTCTGTAAGTTGTTTAATTTTCATTCCTAAAAGCTATTTAAGGAGTTTTATGCGTTACTTCACCTTTTTTCTAACTTGTTTCGTTTTGTTGGTTGCTTGTAATGCCAACGAAACGTCTGTCGTCGAACCTCGCACCCTCACCTTGATGACCCACGACAGTTTTGCCGTCAGCGAAGAAATCATCGCTGCTTTTGAAGCCGAAAACAACGCCACAGTTGTTTTGTTACCAGCCGGAGATACCGGTGCGGCCCTCAACCAGGCCATTTTAGCCAGAGAAACCCCCCTGGCAGACGTTTTTTTTGGTGTAGATAACACCTTTCTCAGTCGTGCCCTGGCGGCCGACATCTTTTTGCCCTATGAATCACCCGCCCTGGCAGATGTCCCAGACGGTTTTGAACTAGATAGCAGTTATCGCCTGTTGCCTATTGATTATGGGGATGTGTGCCTGAATTATGATGCCCTCTGGTTTGCTGAACAGGGCCTGCCGCTGCCAGATTCGTTGGTTGCCTTGACCGAACCCGCTTACAAAGGGCTGCTGGTGGTGGAAAATCCAGCCACATCCAGCCCTGGCCTGGCCTTTTTGTTGGTGACAATTGCCCAATTTGGCAGTACAGGAGATTACACCTATCTGGATTATTGGGCCGATTTGCGAAGAAACGAGGTGTTGGTGACAAATGGGTGGGAGGAGGCGTATTATGGACACTTTACGGTTGCCAGCGAGGGGGAACGGCCGTTAATTGTTTCTTATGCCTCCAGTCCGGTAGCCGAGGTTGTTTTTGCCGACCCGCCGCTCGACATCCCACCTAGCGGTAGCCTGATACAGCCGGGTTTGTGTTTTCGTCAGATTGAGTTTGCTGGCATTTTGCAAGGTACTCTCCAGCGGGAATTGGCGGAGAAATTCCTAGACTTTATGTTAAGCAAGCCGTTCCAGGAAGATATTCCGATGAATATGTTTGTGTTTCCGGTGAATGAAACGGCCGTTTTACCCGATGTGTTTATTCAATGGGCAACTTTGGCAGAGGAAACAGCCGTTATCTCCCCTGACGACATCGAAACCAACCGCGAAACCTGGATTGAAGCCTGGACAGAGGTTGTTCTGCGCTAAATAAAGAAGAGAGGTCTTGCGCGGAGACGCGGAGGGGCGGAGGAGGGAAGAAGAACCTCTGCGTCTTAGCGCGAGGATAAAAATTGATATAGTTTTAGACTTAAAGGGAACTCTTGCACCAATTGAATTTGGGGATGGGTATCACTACCCTCGTAAATGCCCCGCATGGGGGCAAAGGCATTGGGGCTAAGGACGAGGTAATCGGCTCCATACCGTGCCGCCACCTCTCGCACCACTTCTGGCGGTTCATTGGGCAAAACAATAGCCGTTAAACCCGTCTGGTAATAAAAATTGGCAGGCACCACTATCATCACAGTCGCATCATCAGGTACGATGGCTTGAATTTGTTGAAAAACGGCCGCTTCTTCCCGTAACAGCGGTTGCCCCAACGATACGACAAAACTGATCACATAAACTAACCCGACAAAAACAGGTACAAAAAAACGTTTTGCCCGTTCAGGTTGCCACGACGGCCGTTTTTGCCCCATCCACTCAATTGCCAGGTGAACCCCAACCGCCGCTAAGGCCATTGTCCAGGGCCACAACGCCGCCGAGGCGTGTAATAAACTGCCTCGTTGCCCCGGAAAGGTAAAAATCAGGCTCATACTGCCATAAAGTAATAGCGTGTAAAGGGTAAACGGCCGTAAAAACCCCTTCGCCTGCCCACTGCGCCCCAGTTTCACCCAGGCCCAGATAAAAAATAGGGTAAAAATGGTCAGTCCACTGACCAGTACCAACGTCAACAAAGCCAACCCAACAGCCTGTAACTTTGATTGCCAGATATTTGCCCAACCCCAGGCTAGATAATTGGAGAGGGTGAAGGAACGGCCGAATGCAAAAATATCCTCATAACTGGTGAGAAAAATGGTTTCTGCACTGCCTGTGGGGAGGGGTTGTCCAATGGTTTGGCTCATGCGCCAGAACCACCCACCCATGATGAACAAATAACCAGCTGAAAGGGTGAGAGCATGAGAGACGAGAGATTGGAGATTAGAGATTTTTTTCCAATACCCAATACCCAATACCCAATACCCAATACCCAACAATAAAATGCCATCGGTGCGGGTGAGGTGACTGAGACCCGCCAGCAACCCGGCGATGAACCAGGAAACGGCCGTTTTCCGCTCCACCGCCCACCCCAACACCAGCAGACATCCACCTGCTACCCAGGCAAACAAAACAAAAGTAGTAGGCTGCACCCAATAAGCCGCATAATATCCACCCGCCGCCGTCATCAAAGCCGCCATCCGCGCCTGGGTGCGCTGCCGCGTCAGTTGCCAGCAAATGGCATAACTCAGCCAGGGCAACAAACCCGCCATCAACCAGAAAGGAAGTTGCGCCCCACGAAAAGTATGAACCAGAGTCAACCCCGCCGCCGCCACCAGCGACGTTAAAGGCATCCAGTAGGTGAAAGCAGGTGCAGGCACGCCCTCAGGAGCCGACAAGTATTGCCAGATGATAGGTTCGGTAAAACCTTTCCCGTCGGCCAGTTGTTGGGCGTTTATGGTGTAATAATAAGCATCAAAGTAGGTGGGGTGTGTTATCCGTCCGGCCCAAAAAGCCTGCACACAAAGTGCCACCACAGCAAGCCATAAAAAATCCCATCGAGTGGTGCGGTCGTTCATCCCTCAAAAATCTCCTAAGCGAGTGTCTAAAAATAACTTCTGTTCGTAGTAACCGCTTCAGCGGTTTAGACGACTAAAGTCATTACGACGAACTTATTTCTCGACGTTTACCAACTTGAGTTTAGAGCCGAAAGTGGACAAAAAGGTTAATGCGCCATGTTGGACAAGACCCGATGACGCAGATTTGACGGGTTTTTGCGGGTTTTTCTCTGGTTTTATCCGCAAGCATCCGTTCCATCTGCGTGACCTGCGTGTATTCGGCCGTTTTCCCACAGGCTGCCAGGTATATGACAATCGCGCTATCGAGTCGTTTTGTTATACTGATGGCTGTTTAGCGGTTCGCCAACAACATCCGCAAGAATCGGGGAAACCCAATTTGTCAACGACGATTCACAATTTGTATCATATCTTGTCCCCTAAATGGAATACCTTCGGCCGTTTGCCCAAATAAGGTTCCGACTGTATCACCTGGCTGAAAATTTGCTCCCGCACCTGAAAAATAACACACCAAGTCGAAGAGTGTATCACCATTTACATCCCTGCTAAAACAAGCAGGAGTGTCATTTTGGTAAAGCAGCGACTCCTCAAAACCGGTACGACCAAATGTGAGAAAGTCCCGCAAAACGGCCGTTGGTGCATCAAATATGGCGGTGGAAAGGATGGCCACGGGGATAGGTTGTTGACTGCGATAATAGATACGATTATGGTTATCTCCTGGCTTAATATCAATGGAAACAGGGAATTCAGTTATATCTAACCGATAGACATAAACGGCACCTGTTCGGCTGCTATTCGTCCCTTCCGAGGGCGCAGATACGAGAGCCACGTTTTGACCCAGAGCTACCCAATGTCCCAAAAAGTCTCCAGTTTCACCATCACTGGCCAATAACTTATCTACTTCTATCCAATTCCCATCAGTATATTGGAAAAGATAAGCTAAACCTGGCCCTATATCAACCTGAGTGGCCCCTACTAACAGCAAATCTGCTTTCAGCGCAATGCTGATACCAAAAAAATCATAAGGAGTCATGTCGCTAGCTGTTAGCGTTTCAACATGGCCCCAATTATCTGG
>CAZPEJ010000420.1:0-4870 GCA_964585465.1 uncultured Ardenticatenaceae bacterium | reverse complement strand
GCTTCCTTAAATTGTGTAAACGGGATTGTATCCCAGAAGGAGCAAAGATCGAATGTTACCACTTATTCAGATGGTTTTTTTGAGAATTGGTCAGATTTTGCCGCGCCGACCCTATTTTTATCGGTTGTTACTGGCATTGACCACACTCATCATTTTGTCTGCTTGTGCGCCAGGGGAAGCCCCACCCCCAGCGATTTGTGACACTTACAGCCGTGCCTTGTTCACTGCCCAGTTAGCAGGAGGAGCATTACTTCTCCTGGGGTTAGCGATTGTGGGGCTTCGCAAAAACCTGGCATCCATTTTGCCCTCTGAAGGGGCGCAGGTGGGTTCTGTGGCGGTTTCTGTCGTCTTTGGCCTCATCCTGCTGGCATTTTCCACCGATATTGGGAATCAAGTTTTAACGGGTTTCGGCATTGAAAGCATGTATACCCTGTGTGGGCTGGGATAAAAGTGTTTCTATTTTGTCGCTTCGAGTTCCGAGTACCTGGTGTTTCCATCAAACGAGACTTGGAACTCGAAGCAGGAGGATAACGTGTTTACTGTCACCCATTTTCGGACCGAGTTTATTCAACAAAACCAGGCCGCTATTTTGCGAAAAATCACAATGACGCAGTTTATGTTGATGATCACAGTAACGGCCGTTGCCATCGGCCTGTTTAATGCCCCTTTTTGGCTGGCTCCGGTTTTTATTGTAGCCGGGTATCTGGCCGGGTACATCCACCAGGGTGAAATTTTATTGAAGCGGTGGATCGCCTATCTCACAGTTTGGCTTCGCCTGACGGCCGGTTCTCCCCACATCGTCAATTTACAGGCTGAATGGGATGTTGCTTATGCCAAAACTGAAAGAGAACAGCCAGAACGTAGCTGGCTGGCGACCGTGACAGTGGAATGACGGTGAAAACCACCAGGAAAGTGAACCAGCCCCCACTGACCGTTCACGCCTGCTGACTTAAAACCCTATGCGTGTTTTCCAAGTTACCCTACCCTTTTTTTACCAAATAGATACCCACGACCAGGCGGCTGTAATGAGCCAGATGGTTTCTTTATTCGCCGGGCCGTTGCAACACTGCCGCCTTTTGACCTTTGTCATGCCTGCAACACTGGAACGACTCGAACGAGAACGCCGACGTTTAGCCATGAGCCGAACCGATGACTGGTCTCGACGTGGGTTGATGGAAGAAGTTCGTTTGATTGGTGAGTGGGCCAGCCGGGGCGAAATGAGAAAAACCCGCCACTATCTGGTTGATTTTCAAGATACCATCCATGTCGGTGATTTATCGTATTGGCGTATCACAGGGGAAGAAAGTTACCCCCGATTGCCCATTCCTGGGGATTATGCAGAAAACCATGACCACATGGCCCCTGTCTTACTCAAACGAGGTGGCAAATGGCAGATAGATAACGGCCGTTATCACTACGCTATTTTGGCCTCTTACCAGTTAACCCGCACCTGGGATTGGCGGCACCCCCTGGCCCAAACCATCACAGCAGCAGATGGGCCAATGGTTATCTGCCTGGATATTCGCAAAATCCACCCCGAACGAGTTACAGCCTCCGCTGAATTTTGGGCAGGAATGGTATTAAACGGCCAGGATCGCAACGCCCTCATAGCCCGTGACGAAGCAGAAGCCGCACTTCTGGCACGCGATGAGGCCGTTCACCACATCCGGTTACTCTATATGCTCCTGGATAAAAACCTGACCACCCTGCGTGCCCGCATGGACAGTATGAGGAAAACCAGTGCCCAGTATATGAAAGTAGATCGTCTGTTAGGGTATCAGGCCGCCGCGTCTGCCATGTTTGGCCCAACCCCCAAACCAGCCCGAATGCCTGCCGGGCACTTTAACACCCTTAGTCGCGCCCCAGCCGTTTTTGCTGGGATGTGGGGAGTAGGGCGCGAACAACAAACAACGGGTTTTTATTTAGGTGTGTCGGTAGATGAAGTGGCTCCTCACATCTATTATTTGGATTGGAAAAATAACGACCCCTTTCATGGCATTATTTTGGGGCGCACGGGCAAAGGCAAAACAGTGGGTGCCCAGGCGATGGCGGCCCGCATGGCCGAGCAGGATATTCAAGTTGTTTTTTTAGAGCCACAAGGTCATAGCAAACGCCTTTTGCGCCTGGCGAGCGGTAAAAATGCTTCGTATAACAAAATATCTTATCAAAACACCCGTCTCAACATTTTGGATGTGGTACATCATAACCCCAGCGACCAGTATGATCATGTGATTACCCTGTTAGGGTTGCTCTTGGACCCAATGGGCCACACCCCTCGTTACTTCACCAACCCTGAAGTGGCTGCTATTCGCCATGCGTTACAACTCACCTATGCCCGTTACGATTGGGAAAATGAGTTAATGACTCACCACCACCTGACCCCTACGTTGGAACTGCTGTGCCAGAAACTCAAACAGGTGGCCGATGAAACAGTGGATGGGCAGATGGAGCAGGGAGTAGAGGGCAGTAGCGGAAGACGGGTGGCTCAATCGGCTATACACCTATCTGAAGAGATTGCCAGCTTATATGTTCGTGGGGACTACGCAGAGGTCTTTAATGTCCCAACCAACCTGGATTTGACTCTCAAAGAGCAAATTGTCCTTTTCGATTTTAGCCATGTACCGGAACGGCGACGGCCGCTTTTTTATTACGCCACATTGGCAGGCATTAACCACCAAATTCGCCGTCACCCACGTCGCCGGGCTATCTTTGTGGATGAGGTGCATTATATGAACCAGGAATCCAGTTTAATGGGGTTTCTGGCCCATATGGTTAAAACAGTGCGCTCTTTTGGTGCTAGTGTGATTCTCATTGACCAGGATTTAGAAGCCTTCATTGGTGTTGAAGGGGCTGAAGCAGAATCAATGGCTGCCGGTATGAATATCGTTGCCGGACAATTCATCCTCAACAATACCAGCTTTGGTATTTACTTTGGCATGAAACGAGATGCTGCTTATCGCCTGGCATCCCATTACAAAGAGGAGGTTTTGCCTTCCCATGCTGAATTTCTAGCCCGTGTAGGCAGTGATGACGAACACGGCAAAGGGATGGTGGTGGTTCGGTATAACGGCCGGGCAGACAAAGTGTATATACAACTGCGGCCGGGCGAGGCAGATTGTTTGATTGGTAGTTAGTGCCCAGAAATCAGTTCGTCGTAAGGACTTTAGTCGTCCAGACCGCTGAAGCGGTTACTACAAACAAAAACAGGAAGTCTTTTTTAGATGCTCACTTAGGGAGGTGCAAACTATGAATAACAAACTATTAAACCAGTTTCGCCAACAAGAAGCTGAAACGATAGCTCTCTCTGTCAAATTTAACCGGTGGTCGCGGGTGATGATTGAGGTAATTATCCGCGAACGAGAGCAAAAGTTACTCACCAGTGATTTACCAGTGGACACAGAAGACCAGGACACCTTTTGGGAAGAAATGAAATAAACCACTTTTGCCTGGTTATGGATACCTGTTTATCTACACACCGATGAACTTCCTGAGACAGTTTTTACCCGCCTACCGAACTCGCCAGCAATGGGAATCTGGCCTGGCCTGGTTTCGTCTCCGTTACCAGGATGCCAATCGCACAACCCATTGCCTTATGTTGTTGTCACGGCCAGAGGCGTGTGGACGTGTGTCATTACAGTATGTGCCAGGGAAAGTTGCCCGCCTGCATATCGGGGTGCCCGAAGCCCATGTGCGCTTGCTGAAGCAGATGGCGGCCGATTTTGCTTTTTCCTTAAAAGCAGTGCCGCTTGATGGTTCACTGTTCTCCTTACAGCAGATGACAACGGCCGTTTCTTTGCCCTGGGATGTGCCATTTATAGCGCAGGTAGTAGATGAACACCTGTTTGTGGGGCAAGTAACAGCAGAGGTCAGAGGACAAATCTGGCCGGTGCCTCCTCGAAAAGGGGGTAAAACGGCCGATTGGTCATTGTTAGCAGAACCACCGATTGGTTTAACAAAACGGCCGTATTGGAATGGTTATACCCCGCCAAAACACCTGGTAGCCCCTCAACCTGCTTGCTGTACCTGGCCGCTTGGATATGCCCAGGCAACCACCCCTTTGCAAACTCAGGGGCAACTCAATGTATATGGTCGTCAAGAAGCGATAACCGACTGGCTGGTCCCGCAGGTCACACACATGTTGAACACCAACCCATCTGGGTTGGTGGTGATAGATGGTGAAGGAGGGCTGTTTCCCCGACTAAAACGTAAGGCGGCAATTACCCGCCTGTTAGGGGAGCAACTGGATTATCTGGACATAGATGGAGCCAATATCACGACCGGTTTTAACCCCCTGGCACCAACTCCCGCAGAAACGGCCGAATGTACCTTGCGCCGATGGTCTACCTGGTTTAAGGGGATGCAAGTGCATTCACAAGGGTTGGATCTTTTGCAACTGGCCTGGCAAGATGGGGTGCAAGACATCCCCACTCTGCGAAAGTGGTTAAAAAGCCCAGAACGGCAACGCCAGATTTCGGCCGTTTCTACCCTGAGTGCCGCTTTGAACCGTTTGACGGCAAACCGCACCCTCCGTGAATGGCTGGAGTGGCCCACCAACCGTTTTGCCACCTTGCCACAAAAATCACTATTCTTCGCCTGCCAGGGCAGCGGTTGGGACAGGCAACAACTGTTACATGCAATGCTCCTGGGCGTATTGAACGTGCCGGGTGTGCGGGTACTGATTTATGGATTCCCCTGGAAAACCTTTTCCCCAGACGGCTTACAACAGGCACGTCAGGTGGTTATCACCAATGGCCCTCTATTAAAAGGAAGTGTGGTTGTTTTGGTAGAGAGCCACTCACAGGGGTTCGAGGTGTTGCTGCAACGGTTCTTAAACAACGATACCCAGTTAGGGGAAAATTTACAGCTACTC
>CAZPEJ010000419.1:0-4915 GCA_964585465.1 uncultured Ardenticatenaceae bacterium | reverse complement strand
ATCACAAGATTCATGCTGGCACTTACGATGGCTCGAAACTGAATTAACACTTACCTGAGAGCGACGTGACACGGAAACGGTCATGCGTTGTTCGGCGGGGGCTTGCTGGAAAAGCAGGTAATGCTGCTCGCTGGTTGGCTACCCGACAAAACCCCTAATCCCTTTTAAGTAGGCTCAATCCTGATGGCTGAACATTGCTACCCTCCGATTCTTTGCCGACGTGTGACCCCGGTTGATTCAAAAAATGGGGTAAAAGTCATAGCCGTTAAATGACTTTATTTATAGGAGGGAAGTAATGAGTGAGTTAAAATTTCCGGAAATTATTTCCCAGGAGGTTCGTGATGAGTGGTTTACATAAATTAGTCTATCAAATGGTCTCTAACCCGACTGTTATGAATGATGTGGCACAGAACCCATCATTGATTGCCCGGAAATTTGACCTATCTCCCTCTGAAATCCGTGTTTTATCAACGTTCTCAAACAATGGTCAACTTGCGTTGCAGCCTTTGTTATCACAACAAACTTTGCAACGAGCAACTGCCAATTTAATGGAAAGTTTGTGGATCCCTCCCGGCTGGCCCTAAGCCAACAACGACTCTCGATTTCCCACCGCTATGATTGACCAAACAGTAATTGATGATATTTGGTCACAAACTGGAATTGTTTCAGACTATTTGTCAGAACTGAAACAAATCTGTTACCCCGCTTCTAAAACAGCTTCGGCTAAGTCAAAAGAGTTGGGGCAATTGCCAACGCTTTTTTGTGAACTGCATTCAGGGGATCCCAGGCAGGTGGTTCCGCTGGTGACAGCCTGGACCATTTTGCGGTATGCAGCCCGGTTATTAGATGATGTAGAAGATCAGGACAGTAAAGGACGGAAAACGGCCGAATCTGTTCAACTCAATTTTTCGACCGGTTTGATTTTTACAGCTTCGGCCGTTTTGAACACCCTGGAAAACACAGGAGTCCCCCCCACCACCGCCCATGATATTCGTCAGCGATTCTATACCGAGTTACTAAAAACCTGTAACGGGCAACATATAGACCTGACCCACAAAACACCGTCTCTGGAACTATGCTGGCAAATGGTGGGCGGGAAAAGTGGCACTTTTTTAGGTCTCATTTGTTGGGCAGGTGGGCGATTGGCTTGTGCAGATGCCCACCAACTGCACCTTTATTATCAGTTCGGGTATGTTTTAGGCATTTTGGATCAAATCCGAGACGACCTGGCAGATTTGTGGCCCAGCGAAACCCATCATAGCAACCTGTTCCTGAAAAAATGGAACCTGCCAATCGCCTACACCTTTTCTGTGTTACCCGATGCCCAAAAACAGCAACTCAACACCTATTTACACACAGCATCCCCCGCCCACGAGTCGGCAGCCTTAGAACTGATTGTACAAAGTGGAGCCGGAGCCTATTTAACCATCCAATCTATGGTCTATTATCAACAGGGGGCTGAACTCCTGGCAAAAATGGGTTTACCCAAATCCACCTATCAAAAATTGATTGTTTTACTCGATAAGGCTAAGATGCCTGCTGGAACATGAATTTAACAGCGCGCACAAATTTTTCGATCCGAACAGTTTTGGCTCTTGTCACAGTTTTGTCCCTGATCACCATCCTCTGGTCAACCTGGCAAATCATTATTCAACCAGATTTAGGTGTCTTGTGGACAAGTCAGGGTCTTGTTTATTATGCCAAACAAAACCCTCTTATCTTGGAGGGAGATTTAATCCTGACCATAGACGGCACACCACTGGCAGAAAGCAAGTTTCCTTACTATTTGTGGCAAACTGGAGATGTTATTGAAATAGAGGTGGAGCGATCTGGTGTTCCGGTCTTCGTGCCAATCAACTACAACGAAAAAGCCCCGTTACCCGTTCTGGCAACCAGGTTTTCAACATTTTTTGTGGTGGTGGCGTTTTGGCTTGTTAGCAGCTTTGTCACGTTCTCCTTTTATCGGTCGGAAAATTTTAGCTCCATTTTTTTTACTTTATTTTTGTTGTGTCAGACATTAGCTACCAGCCTGGCAATCGGGAATGTAACCAGCCAGGCGTGGTGTGCCCATTTCTCTTTGTTCCTCATCTGGTGGTCAGTTGCGCTGGCGATTCATTTCCACCTGCTTTTTCCGCTAAACCGGATCACTGCCAGCAATGGAAAATGGGTTGTTTTGATTTACCTGGTGCCCTGTTTAGGATTTCTTCGCCTGCTTGCCGTCACAGAAATTATTGTTCTTCCTCCCTTCATTTCAACCCTTTACTCTATTCTGTTTTACTCCTGGGTGTTATTGGGTTTAACGGTTATTCTGTTTTTGTTGGCTCTTTCCTATAAACAAGCAACTACTCCAGCCGTCAAACGGCAGGTAGGTTTAGTCGGCGTTTGTGGGTTTCTGGCAATAATGCCTTTATTATCTTTAGCTATCTTGCCGCCCCTTTTATTGAGGCAAGAGGTAGTTACACCAGAGTGGACGTTTCTATTTCTAATAGCGATTCCTTTTGGATATGGTTACGCAATTACCCGTTCTCAATTTGTTGAAGTAGAACGTTATATCAGTCGCAGCGCAACGGCCGTTTTTGTCGTCTGTTTTCTTTCCGTTTTTTACTTTGTGGTTGTTGCTGGATTACAAACTACCCTCAGCGAAAACATCTTTGATACCCCATTATTTAATATGGTGACGGTAATCGTGTTAGTGATCGTTTATCACCCCCTCTTTCGCCGTCTGCAAAACGGAGTAGATTTTTTACTTTACGGTGGCTGGTATGATTACCCTTCCGTCGTGGGAGAAGTCACTTTCACCTTAGAAAAAACCACAGACATTGAACTACTGGCCGAAACCCTGAGCAACAGCATCCAAAAAACAATGCGCGTCCAGTGGGCCTGTTTGCTCTGGCAAGGGCGGCGAAAAAATCGCTCCATCATTTGTGTAACGGGTCAAACAGATACTCCTATCCTGTTTGAAAATTTACAGCTCAAAAATTTGCAAAACATCACCACCTACTTACAAGCATACAGTCGCCCCACAACCAGCCAGGAAATCCAACAAAACCTTGAGATTATTACCCCAGAAGAAACTAAAATTCTGGGTTATCACTCGGTGCGGCTGTGGGTACCGATTCGGGGGTTACAAAATTCGATGGGTGTTTTGTTATTAGGCCCTAAATATGGCGGCGACGTTTTTGATGCCAACGACATGGAAATTTTGCAGGTCGTCTCTCGCCAGGCCAGCATCGCCTTCCAAAACGTTCAGTTAATCAACGAGCTAGAGGCCAAAGCCTACGAAAATGAACAGTACCAAAAAGAAATCATCCGCACACGGGAGGAAGAAAGAAAACGTATTTCTCGTGAATTACATGACGAAGTGATCCAGGTATTGGTAGGGTTAAAGTATCAAATTGCCAACGTCCAATCTTCCCTGGATTTGGCTCACATCAACCCGGAAAACAACAAACGAGTTGTAGATTTGCAAAACGAAATCGGAGAGTTGATCCAAACCACACGCTCGCTTTGTCAAGACCTGCGCCCACCCGCGCTGGATTTAGGTCTCGTCCCCAGCATTCGCTCAATTGTCAGCAGATTTGAAATAAAAACCGGAATTGAGGTATCCTTAACTGTAGAAGGAGATCGAACCGTGCCTATCGAGGAGGATGTTGCGCTTTGCCTGTTTCGTTGTACAAATGAAGCTCTCTCCAACGTCCGCAAACACGCCAGGGCTAAAGAAGTGTATGTGGGGTTGGGCATTGCCCCAGAACGTGTTCAGCTTTCTATTACAGACAATGGGCAGGGGTTTTTGATTCCAGAAAGATTGGGTAGTTTGATGGAGCAAAACCATTTTGGATTGGTAAGTATGCGGGAAAGAATTGAGTTGTTACAAGGGAGCTTCCAGGTTACTTCTGGCCCGTCCTTTGGAACCCATTTAGAAGTGACGATTCCCTTAAAAAATTAAGAGGGGGCATTATGCTTGCGGCGAAACAAACAAGTTCAGTACCACAACCTGGCAAAATCCGTGTTGTTTTGGCAGACGATCATCACGTCGTTCGTTCGGGTATTCGCAGCGAATTGGAACGTCACCCCGATATAGAGGTGGTTGGGGAGGCTGCTGATGGGTATGAAGCAGTGACATTGGCGCAAAAATTGAGGCCAAATGTCCTGGTGTTAGATATTAATATGCCGGGATTGCAAGGGACAGAGGTAACCGAACGATTAAGCGCAGTTCCTGACGCGGTAAGGGAGGGTCTCCCGTCGTCCTGGCCACCCTATGTGCTGATTTTAAGTGCCTATTGTGAACCGGAGTATGTGTATAGTTTATTTGCGGCCGGGGCTAAAGGGTATCTGTTGAAGGACGAACCACCTGAACGGATTGTATCGGGTATTCGTCAGGTGATGCGCGGGGAACCGGCGTTGAGTTTGCCGGTGCAGCGGGTGTTGTTGACCCGTAAATCAAAGCCAGAACATGATTTGAGTGTGCGAGAAATGGAGGTGTTGCGCCTGATGGCCAAGGGGAATACCAATGAGGAGATTGCCAACACCTTGATTATTGCAGTGGGTACGGTGAAAAATCATGTGATGAACATTTATAAGAAGTTGCCAAATGTGCGTACTCGTTCGGAGGCGGTGGCATGGGCCTGGGAAAACCGGGTGGTAGAGGTGGAGTAAACCAACAGGGGTGTTTTAGTAGTCCAGTTGCCTTGATTTTTGTTTTGCCAGACCAACCAACTTAAACTCAAAGTCACAATTTATTGGGGATAAGGTCATATACAAAATGTGTATGGTGGATCAACCTTTGTTCCCGTTTTGCGTGAAAATAAGGGACCCTTGAAACATGCGATGTTTTTAACACAAACTTGCCGGGGGCACTGGGGGTAAAACACCGCATATTTGAATCAATGTATTAGTATTCAGTAATCAGTACCCA
>CAZPEJ010000418.1:0-4941 GCA_964585465.1 uncultured Ardenticatenaceae bacterium | reverse complement strand
GCTGAAAGCTGACACCTGACAGCTTTCTATTGCATCTTGCCTGATCGGACATATAATCCCACCTGATGACGCACTGCTTCATCACTTAAAACGTAAAACCTTAAACTTAAAACTTGCTACCATGCCCATCATAAAACGTTACCCCAACCGCAAATTGTACGACACCGAAGCCAAAAAGTACATTACACTAGACGGCATTGCCGACATGATCCGCCAGGGACAGGAAGTGCAGGTGTTAGACCATGCCACCAATGAGGATTTGACCAACGTAACCCTGACACAGATTATTTTTGAGCAGGAGAAAAAACAGAGTGGGTTTTTGCCTAAATCGGTATTAACCGGGTTGGTGCAGGCTGGCGGGGAGACGATGAATGTGCTGCGGCGCAGTTTGTCCTATCCGTTAGACCTGTTTCGCCATGTAGACGAGGAAATTGAAACCCGTATCCAGTCGTTGGTGACTCAAGGGGAGTTGGCTAGAGAAGAAGCTATCAAATGGCGGGATAAGTTGATCGGCCGTACCCCACCCCTGACACCAACTCCTTCGACGGAGGAGCAGCTAGAACGATTGATTACGGAACGGGGGATTCCTACCCGCGAAGAGATACAACGGCTCATGGCTCACCTGGATGCTCTGTCTAATCGGCTCAATGATATTTCTGGGGAGTCTGGCTGAAGCCGGAGATTGGAGATTAGAGATTAGAGATGAGAGAACCAATCTCTAATCTCCAATCTCCCTCACAGATTTTTGAAGACACATTCCCCACTGATTACTGGTTACTGGATCACGGCCAGCCCAAACTGATTCTGCCCCGTTCGGTTTCTACATTGAGAATGGTGATTTCTATCACATCCCCCACCGTGAGGGTGTGGTTGCGGGGGATTTGAGTGCGGTGTAACAGTCCATCCTGTTTGACACCAATATCAATAAAAACGCCAAAATCCACCACATTTCGCACCGTGCCGTTTAATTTCATGCCAGGGCGCAAATCTTCCATCGAAAGCACATCGCTTCGTAAGATGGGCAGGGGCAAATCCTGGCGGGGGTCGCGCCCCGGCCGCACCAGTTGTTCTAAAATGTCCTGAAGGGTCGGTATGCCGGTATTGAGTTCTTGGGCCAATTGTGGCACTGGGTGTTGTTTGCGCCAGGCGGTGAGGATGGTTTCTCGTTCGGCGATGGGGGAAGTCATCTGAATGCCTGCCTGTTGCAGAATGGTTTCGGCCGTTTTGTAACTTTCGGGGTGGATGGCACTGCTGTCCAGGGGATTGTCGCCATGACGAATGCGGAGGAACCCGGCACACTGCTCAAACGCCTTTGGCCCCAGTCCGGCCACATGACGAAGGGCGAGACGGTTGGGGAAACGGCCGTTTTCATTCCGGTAGGCCACAATTTTTTCCGATAGTTTGGGGCCAATGCCAGAAACATAGGTGAGCAGGGCGGGCGAAGCGGTATTAACATCCACCCCAACCCGGTTCACCACCGACTCCACCACCCCATCTAACGCCTTTGCCAACGATTTTTGGTCTACATCATGCTGATACAACCCCACACCAATAGATTTGGGGTCAATTTTCACCAATTCCGCCAGCGGGTCTTGGGCGCGGCGGGCAATCGAAACCGCCCCCCGTAAGGTGACATCCAGGTCGGGCATTTCTGCTTTTGCCTGCGGGCTGGCACTGTAGACGCTGGCTCCGGCTTCATTGACCATCAAATAGTGCAGATGGGTCAATTTGCGGGTGAGTTCGGCGGCCATTTGTTCGGTTTCGCGCGAGGCGGTGCCGTTGCCAATGGCGATGAGGGTGACATGGTGGCGGTCAATGAGGCGCATCAAGGTTTTGAGGGCTTCGTCCCACTGTTTTTGTGGTGCATGGGGGTAGATGGCGCCAGTTTCCAACACCTTGCCGGTGGGGTTGACAACTGCCACTTTGCAGCCGGTACGGAACCCAGGGTCTAAACCCAGAACGGTATGCCCGGCCAGGGGTGGTTGGTTGAGCAGACCGCGCAAATTTTCGGCAAATACTTGAATGGCGTGGGATTCGGCCGTTTCCGTCAAGGCGCGCCGTACATCTCGTTCAATTGCAGGCAGCAGCAGCCGTTGAGCCGCATCCTTTTGGCACAACTGCAACGCTTCTGCCAGGGGGGAACGGCGGTCGGGGTGGAAAACGCTCCGTATGGGCAGCAACCAATCATTTTCCTGAATTTCCACCCGCACCCGCAAAATTTTCTCGGTTTCCCCCCGGTTGATTGCCAAAATCTGGTGCGGTTTTAATCGGTCTATCCGCACTTCTATCTGGTAATACAGTTGATAAACCGTTTTTTCGTCGTTGGCATCCTCAATTTTTTGGCAGAAAAAGGTGCCAAACTTCATCGCTTTTTCCCGCACTCGTTGACGCACAGTAGCATTATCGCTAATCACTTCTGCCACGATGTCATAGGCCCCGGCCAGGGCTTCAACGGCCGTTGGCACTTGTTCGTTGATGAAGGGGGCGGCGATTTCTTCTGGGGTTTGTTGGGTGATCAGTTGGGCCAGAATGAGGTCTGCCAGGGGTTGCAACCCTTTTTCGCGGCCCAGGGTGGCGCGGGTTTGCCGTTTGGGTTTGTAGGGTTGGTACAAATCCTCCAGGGCGGTGAGGGAAACGGCCGTTTGGATGGCCTGCTCCAGTTCTGGGGTTAGTTTGTCTTGTTCGCGGATGGAAGCCAGAATGGTTTGGCGGCGTTCGTCCAGAGAACGGAGTTTATCTGCCTGGTCGTTTATCTGGCGCAGTTGTTCTTCGTCCAGGCTGCCAGTGGCTTCTTTGCGGTAGCGGGCCACAAAGGGAATGGTATTTCCGGCATCCAGTAAATCGAGGGCAGCCATCACCTGAGACGGCCGTAAACGGAGGGATTGGGCGATTTGTTCTATGTGGGTCATAGCGGAGCATTATATCTCGAAATCGGCCGTTGGGGTGAACCTAATTTGATTTTTGCAATAACCCCTCTTTCAACACTTTTGTCACCGCTTCTGCCCGTGAATTGACCCCCAATTTGGCAAATATACGAGGTTAGTTGCAGGAAAGTGGTTGAAGCATCAGGTTTTGGAAAACAAATTTCCCTCCCGATTCTGCCTGTCCCATGACGTTTAAGACGGCCGTTCCCTGGCTGGAGGCTTCAAAATCAAAACTACCGCTAGTTGGCCCGGCAATTTGTACATTATCACGCGAGTAGGTGTAAGTGCCATTTCCGCCCTGGCCTGCAATGCGGAGGGTGTAAATCCAGGTGCTGCCTTCGCACCGTTGCCCAAGAATTTGCAACGTGACGGAAAGCTCTGGGGTGACGCTGGTATAAACCTCCAAAAGTGCCAGATCACCTGTCCAATCCAAAAAATCGAAGCTGACAAAACCTTCTATGTTATCCGTTGTACGAATGTATAACCAATCTCCGTTTGCTGATTTGCCCAGCACATCTACTGTATCACCAGCCTTGGTCAACCCAAGAGTGTCTGCTGTTGCATTGGGTTCACTGTAGATGTTTGCGTTAGTATTGACAGTAGCTTGAGAAGAGTCAGTCGTGGGAGAGGCAGTAACCGTAACGGTAGGTGCGGGAGTGCGGGTGGCGGTGGGAGTGCGGGTGGGGGTACGAGTAGCGGTGGGGGTGGCGGCAGGGGTTGTGGCAGTGGCAGAGGGAGCAAGGGTGCGGGTCACGGTTGGGGCAGGGGTTTGGGAAGGTTTAGGAGTGGCGGTGGGTGTGTTAGTGGGGTTGAGGAGGGCAACGGCCGTTTCCGTGCCCGCCACATTCACTTCAGCCAGGTTTTGGGTGGGTGTTGTGGTGACAGTATTACCTTCGCCGTTAAAGGCATTTACCACAATCCACAAAAGCAAAATAACACCCAGGACAACACCAATTCGCAAAACCCATTGACGTATCATGGTTTTTCGTTCAATGGCAGCCTTCGCTTCACTTTCCACGTTTTTGTTATCTCTGTAGTCGGGGTCAAACTGGCGGATTTGCCGCCACAAGACCAGGGCTTGTTCGGGGTTGCCCTCCTTCAAAGCGGTATGGGCATTATTGTACAACCCACTTTTTGCCCGCATCGCCACCGCTCTGGGATCGTGATAGTCAATATCTTCCCTCTTCTTCTGCAACAAATCCCAGGTTTTTAAGGCCTCCACATAGGCTTCTTTCTCCAGTTGGGTCGTGGCCTGGTCATAGAGGGTATCTAGTTCTGCCCGCAACTGTTGTTTTCTTAACCCTTCTTGGGCTGTTGTTTCTAGTTTATCCAGGCCCGGAAAGTCACTTTTGCGTTGACGCAGGTCGGTCAGAGTAGTGCGGGCATCGGCAAATTTTTCTTCTTTGGTCAATGTTTCACTTTGCCGGAACAGTTTTTCTTCTGCTTCCTGGCGCAGGTGGGCAAGATCGGCCGTTTTGTAATTTTTATTCTTCTGTTTAATCCCATCCAACACATCTATGGCGGCAGCATACTGTTTTTCCTGCTGTAGCAACCCTTTGGCATTTTCCAATAACGACGACAACTCATGAAAATGTAATGCCGTGCTAAGGCGCAGATCAACATCTCCATACCCAGGCTGTTTAGCTGCCAGTTCTTCAAATGTTTGCAAAGCGGCCGTCCACTCCTCTTGGCGACTGTGGTCTACCCCCTGGTTATAAAGCTGGCGCAGGTTTTTTTGATAATCCACCTTTTCTTGTGCCTGTGGGCCAATTCCTTTGGTATCTGGGTAGTTTGGGTTCCGCTGCCAAATGATAGCCAATGTATCCAGGACTGCCTGATAATCCTCCGCCTCAAACTGTTTAACAGCCTGTTCATATAGTTGTGCCAGCGAACGTTTTTCTTCTTCTTCCCGCCCAGCAATGGCTTGTTTGCGTAAATCGCCGATTTCATAGGTAGGGTCAACCTGCTGCAACAGTTCCAGCGTTTTTAAGGCTTCCTGGTACTGTTTATCTTTTAA
>CAZPEJ010000417.1:0-4967 GCA_964585465.1 uncultured Ardenticatenaceae bacterium | reverse complement strand
GAAGGGTGGGAGGTTTTGAATATCCTCTGCCTCCACCCACTTGCCTAACATCTGGGCGGTGATACGGGCATCGTCCACCCCGTTGTTGAAACAAATCTGGGTGCGGCAGTTGGCTCGCAATGCGGCTGCTACATCTTCCGGGGTCTGGCTAAACTGCTGGATGAAAAAACAGGCACTCGCCCCAAACTTCCGCAGTTGGGTGACGATGGTCTTAATAAACTCACCCAATGTGCCAACAGAATCCCCTACCTCATCAATAATCAGGGTGGCCTGGTTGTGGTTGCCTTCTCCCCGTCGTTGGAGGCAGAGGATGAACTCCCGCACCAACAGTGCGCCCCACAACCGCTTGGTCTCCACCCCCATATCACCTGTCATGGGGGCAACTATCAGTTTGCCTTGTCCAATCGCTTCAGACAGATCAACCGTGCAGCCCGTCATGCCCAACATCCGTCGTACCAGGCTGGATTCCACAAACGGACTGATGCGCCGGTAAGCAGCATTTTCGGCACGTTCTTTAACATCTCTCGTGAATTTAGGGTACTTTTCTTGCCAGTAGTGCCGGGCCGTGTCCCCCATGAGCGTCCGTTTTTTCTCCTTCAGCCGTTTGTTTCGGCCGTTTTCGTCAAAGATGGCTGCCACCTCTACCATACTGCGCTCCTCTGGTGCATCCAAAGCCAAAGCCAGGGCGTGCCGCAGCATCTCCTGCATCCCTACCGAGGATTCCCAGGAAACGGGCTGGCTGGTGCGGATGGCATCCAGGATGTAACTGATGACCACTTCCAAATCTCGCCCACCCATCAGTTGGCAGATGTTGTAACGCGGCGGCTGCGGGTCGGCCGGGTCTAAGATGAGGACATCACGCTCCCGTTCCAGGGGTACACCGCGCAAAATGTCGGTTATCAGGCTGCCATGTGGGTCGAGTACCAGCACACTGTGTCCAGCCAGCCAATCTTGTAGGGCAATGTTGGCTGCGGCCACACTTTTGCCCGTGCCGGTAGCCCCAATCGCCAGCAGGTGGGTGGTGGTGTGCGTGAAGGGATGGCCGACGTGCAAGATACGGCCGTTCCCATCGGTATACGTGCCATAGGTTCGTACTTTCGGCCGAGGGGCAACGGTAAAAACGGGTTGGTGGTAACCTGCTGGCTGGTTTTCGCCTGCCGACTCCTCATTTCTCTGGCTCATAGCCTGGGCATAATCCATCGTGTCCTGGGGAGCGACGATGATTCGTTCTTCTGGCCCCAGGGAAGTGGTGTTGGCGGTTCGTAGTCGGGGATAATGAACGGCCGTTTCTTCGTCGGGTAGTTGTAGCAGGTGGCCTAACTCCGCAGCAGTAAATATCACCCCACCCCACAGTGGAAAGTAACGTCCTATCAGGGTCTCTCTGTCCTGTCCTTTTTTGCCATCTACCAATCTGTTGTACCGCCCCTTCAGCTCTCCTTTGACATGGGTCAGCAGGCGGCGCAACTCTGTTTCGGCCGCCCGCTGGTTTTCAGCCGCCGCCCATACCCGGATACCCACCTCCACCACCTGGTTAGCCTGTTGCAACCGCCCGGTGAGCATCCGTACCTCTTCCTCCAGTTCCTTCTGCCGCGCCGGGCCAAAACTGCTCTGGCTGGAGGAGGTGCGGTCGGGGGTGCTGGTCGTTTTGCTGCCACGTTGTTGCAGTTGCAGGGATAGTTTGTTCAGATGACTTTTCCAACTGTCCAGGATATGGTCAGGGGCTGGGCGCACCAAAAACTGGATACCACTGCTGGCGTTTTCTGGCAGGTGATGAAGGTAAGCCAGCCAATCGCTGGGCTGTTTCTCGTGGTGGTACAGGGGGTAAAGGTGGTGTTTTTGGGCCACCAGTTCTTGCCACACCAGGCAGGGGTAGGCTATGTCGGTGAGGGGGTCTTCCACTGTTACACTCCTTGGTTCACGTCTTCCACAGAGATTCCCGGCCACTGGCGGGTTACTTCGCTCCTCACTGCTTCCGCCAGGTGGGAAGGGACACACAACAGGTATCCCATCTGCCGGGTGGTGCTAAACAGTTCCCAAACCACATGTGGCTGCACCTTTTCCTCCGTTTGCAGGTGTTCTGGGACTCTGCGCCACAACTGGTTCTCGGTCATTTTTTCGGCCGTTTTGGGAGCCAGGGCAAATACCTTTCCCTCCCGCACTGCCCGGTTGTGCCGCGCCTGGTGGCGTTTCCAAACCCAGATAAACCGGATGACATTCCCACACCAAATCCCAGCATTTAGCCCCGTTAGGGGCAACAGGTCGGATAAAGCTGAGTCTGCTTGTTGACTGGACAAGAGGAGGATGGTAATGACTATCCCCATAGAGAACACCGCCGCGCCGATAACCAGGTAGATGTTAGAGTATTTCATAAAAGGATGAAGGACGAAGGACGAAGGGCAGCAACCTTCCCCATTCGTAATTCATAACTCGTAATTCGTAATTAGAAGTGACGGGCACTGCCCTCGTTGGCTCATCAAGACATCTATCACCTGGCTGTCCCAGCTTTCCAGGCAATGACGAAGGTTTTTACCACATCAGTTGGGGTATTGGGGTTACGGCCGTTTCCAGTGCAACCAACCACCAGGGCAAACAAACAGCTTAAAAACAGGTATGACTGTTTCATCTATTTCCTCTCCGTCCTCTTAAAAGGTAGGTTCATCTTCCATCTCGCTTTCGGGCCTGTCATTCTCGTTATTGGCCTTATCCAAAAAACGAATTTCGTGTGCCAGCACTTCAAACGATGTGCCAACGGTGCCATCCCGTTTCTGCCATAACCTGGGGCCACCGGTGTGTGTGTCCCCTTGCAGGCGGCCTTCCACCAACACCTTTCGCCCTTTTGTCAGATACAAGTGACACCACTCGCCTAACGCCTCCCAGGCCACCACCCGAAACCACAGCGTCTCCTCGGTTAATGTGCCATCTTTGCCTCTGTTTTTGCGGTTGGTGGCGATGTTCATGTTCACCACCACCTTGCCATCTTCGGTTAATCGCCGTTCTGGGTCTTTGCCCAGGTAGCCGACGATGATTATTTTGTGATACATGAGTATCTCCTTGGTCAGTTTTGAGTTTCTAGTTCCGAGTTAGGGAGAAAACTCGAAACTTGAAACTTTGAACTCGAAACTAATAACAGGAACTCCAAAACGCTCCCCACTCTGTCACCAGGATGTTTTCACCAGGTTGTAACAACAGCAGGGTTTCGGCCGTTTCGTTGGCTTTGTCGGGAAAAAAACGTTTTGCCAGAAAATCTGCTTGTTTCGGGCCACTTTGTACCAACACCGTCAGACTGTCTGGCAACAGGGGGGCATTGGTCATCACAGCCTGGGGGTAGGCCAACAGGGGGTGCTGGGGAAAGGTCTGCCAGGGAAACCCATGTAACACGATGCGGGCGTTGGTTTGCATCGCCCCCAATACCACACTGTTGAGGATGTGTTTTTCTGCCTCGCCAGTTGCCTGACAAGAAAACAGTGTCACTCCCTCTGGCAGTCTGTCTAAACACCCTTTCGGCCAATCCAACCACTCCCGCACCCGCCGGGTTCGACACAGCGTTTCAATGGTCTGGTGCAAAGGGGTGAACATCGGCTCTTGTTGCTGTTCGGGCAGGTTCAGCCACTGCCTTAACCCTGGCACACTCCGTACCCCTTTGTCCCACGCTGGTTGCAGCATGTGGGCGGTACACTCCCCTCCCATGCTCACCAGCCACATCACCCATCGCTCCAAAACGGCCGTTTCACTTTCACCCGGCAAAACAGCCAGTGGGTTAAAACCCATGTTGTTGTTCTTGTTGTCCAGGTCAAAGTAGGTTATCTCCTTGCCAAGCCGCTGGATGATGTTGGCTTTGCGCTTTAGCCTGGGAACCAGGTTGCCTTTTCCATCTATCACCACCAGGTTGCCTTCCCCAGCCATCACCAGATGCTGCACCTGTGCCAGCAACCACTCAGCCACACTTTCAGATTCCCCGTATATGTTGAGAGGTTTATCGGTGCTGAGAGGGATGTTTTCGGCCGTTTTTCCCAACGGCCATCGCCCCTTCTCCCGCCACCCGGCCAGTAACTCTCTCGGCAAATCTGGGGCTACCTGCCAGTTAACCTGTAATGCCATGCCCAACGGCGGCGGCACTGGCAAACAAACTCCTTGCCCAGTCACCTGTCCCTTACGCGGCCCGTGTGTCTGGGGGAAGTACTTGCCTCTTTTGCCAGCTGGTTGTCCCACAAACAACTGACCCTGTACCAGATGGGCGGTAAACCCTTCTCGCCAATTTGCCGTTTCACACCCAAACAAGGGGGTAACAGATGGAAGGGTGAGGGGGGTTTCTTCCACCAGGCTAAACCCATAATCTACAGCCATCTGGTTGAATACGGCCGTATATGTTTGTGGGATCCCTACATACAACTTCACCAGGGTATCCACCTGACAATACAAGGCCACCCGGCCGGGTTGCTGTGTTTGGGAAAACCAGGTCAAACAGTTCTCTACTCCTCCTGCCTCCTGGTAACGCAACCGAAACCAGACCAGGCTTTTGTCCCACCTGGCTCGTGCGCTTAAATCCGGCCGAAAGATGTTTTGTAAAACTTGGTTCATGCTTTTTATGGGTTTCAGGTCCCAGGTTCAAGGTTTCAGGTTAGGGAACTTGAAACTTGAAACCTGAAACTCGCTCACTCACTCCAAAACACCTCATCCTGCTCCACCGCCACATTGTTGTCCTGTAGTTTGGTTTCTAACTCCTCTATCCATTCATCAAACAACATCAAACACCAGCGGTTAAACTTCATCCCCTGTATGTGCATCTCCCGTTCCCGTGCCTGGTATTCGGTTAAGACATTTTCGTTTTTGTCATTCATTGTTTCTCTATGGTTTAAGGTTTAAGGTTTCAGGTTGGGGAACTTGAAACTTGAAACTCGAAACTTAACTCCCCACCAACGCCTCTGCCTCCATCGGCCGCAGTTTCCAATACACCCAATCCGTCTTAC
>CAZPEJ010000416.1:0-4969 GCA_964585465.1 uncultured Ardenticatenaceae bacterium | reverse complement strand
CCGGGGTAGTTGGCAACACAATTTTTGGGATTGCCTGTTATCGGTGTAGGAGATTTACTACTACCCCTACACTGGTTTGTTAAACCCCAACCGCCAACTACACCCCTGGGCACAACAAGGAATGGAAATCCATGCCAACGGCCCCAAAGTTTTGGAGCACGGCAACATCGGCTTTTTAGGTTTCTACGCCGGGCCAGCCATTCATATCGTAGACCGTAATGGGTTAGCAGACCCCCTGCTGGCTCGCCTGCCTGCCCGCGACACCCAAAACTGGCGTATCGGTCATTTTCGCCGCAACGTTCCAGCAGGGTATACGAATGGTTTCTGGACAGGAGCAAACCACCTGACAGATACAAATTTAGCGATATTTTACGACAAACTATCCGGGGTTATTCGTGGCGACTTGTTCACACCACAGCGTTGGCAAGAAATCTGGAAACTGAATACCGGGCAATATGCTCATTTGTTACCTGACCCTACTTTTTCTCCTTGATTTCACGCTCTATTTTGGTTTTTTCTCCCCGCCGTTCTTCCAATCGCTGCTCCAAACTGCCCACCCGTATCCCCAAATCTTGCAGCAGTTGAAACAGTTGACCAATCGCTTGTTCGGCCGTTAAATCCCCTCGACTCCACCGTTTAATTGCCTCATCCACCTGATAACTACCCATTCCATTCCTCCCTCAGTTGTTCCAGGCGCGAAAACTGTGAGGTATCATTCCAGGTGAGCGTCCAGAAATAGTTCGTCGTAACGACTTTAGGTGTCTAAACTGCTGAAGCGGTTACGACGAACAAAAACGGGAAGTTACCTTTGGACGCTCACCAAACGTTTCCTGGCGCATGAACAACATAACTAATGTTCTATTTGGATGAGAACATTGTATACGGTAGCGGATTTTTTGTCAATAAGCAATTTATTTGGATAACGGGTCTTCTTCTGCGTCGGCAATATAACCAAAACCGGCTCGTTCTGCCACCAAAGTCAGATATTTTGCGGTCGCCCGGCCGGGGGCATACACCCCAGTTTCCCACTCGCTAATTGTCACCTGACGCACCCCCAACTCATCAGCCAGTTGCGCCTGGGTCAACCCCATGTGCTGGCGCAAAGCCTTCACCAACCCCCCATCCCACTGCACCACACCTTTTACCTTCTTAATATGATAAACCAGTTTCCGCTTGACAAAAGTGATCTGGCCTGCTTCCAAATCAACCGTTTTGACAAAATAACCTGCTTCTAACCAGGCCACTGCCTGTAACGCCCCTTTGTTACGGTTGCTCCACCAACCACGCCGGGTGTAGGCAGAGGGAGGTAACTCAATTTGCATTCTTGGAAATTCAGCCAAAGAAAGCATCACCTCATCTTGAGTTGACTGTTGCAGGTATGTAAAAAGCGAAAAGTATTTACTGGTTTCTCTCATAGTTGACCCGCGAAAACCTATATTCGGTTCTAAGTTTGCAAAAGGTTTGGTGAGTGGAGATTAGAGATTGGAGATTGCAGGCTCGTTAATCCCCAATCTCTAATCTCCTCACACCAAAACCTCCAATGATCTTCTACGCAGCAGCAGCGATTATACCCCGGCCGTCAAATTTTCGTTGCGATCTTTTACCACTCTGGATATAATTTTTTTATTCGCCAGATTCCTATTTTATGGATTTGATTTCGCCAATTGGGGCAAACCTTATTTTTCTATTGGCACACAACAGAACGACAATGACCACAGTAAACACGCCCTCCGACAATTTAGTTCCCGATATGGTGTTGATACCGGCTGGTTCATTCTGGTTGGGTAGCAACGAAAGAGATACAGCCGCTTCTGGAAATGAAAAACCGCAGCAGTTAGTTCATTTGAATGATTTTTGGATCGGCCGTTATCCCATCACCAATCAACAATATGCCCACTTCTTGCAACAAAGCGGACATCCACCCCCATCCCACTGGCACAACGAACAACCCACACAACACAAACCAGACCACCCGGTGGTAAACGTCTCCCATGAAGATGCAACGGCCTATTGTGCCTGGTTAAGCCAATACACTGGGCAAACGTTTCGCCTGCCTGATGAAAAGGAGTGGGAAAAAGCTGCACGAGGGGCAGCCCCGGATAAACGTATTTATGTGTGGAGAGATGAGTGGCGAGCAGAAGCCGCTAATACCGAAGAACTTGGTGCAAAAACAACCACACCCGTCACAGCATTTGCCCATGTAAATAAAAGTCCCTATGGGGTGGTAGATATGTTAGGGAATGTGTGGGAGTGGACAACCAGCCGATACAACAAGTATGACAATGATACACGGCTAGTAGTGCGGGGGGGATCCTGGATGCACGATAAAAGTTTGGCGCAGATTTCTATCAAAGGAAGACGTGAACCAGGGGAAAAACGGCCGTATTTAGGGTTTCGGATAGCTGCTAAAGTCACAGATTCTTTGGATAGGATAAAACTACGCGAACTACTGAGCAAACATTTCGATGAAACCGAACTGCGGGATCTTTGTTTTGATTTGGAAATAGAGTATGAAGAACTCCCGCTAAGTGGGAAAACGAGTAAAATTATCGGCCTGATTACCTATATCGAACGTCATGGGTCAATTCTGCCTTTACTCAGGGCAGGTACACGAAAACGACCAACTCTCAACTGGAATCAAATAACACTGATAACAAACCCAGATATAGAACAGGCAACCTCATCAGAAATAGCTCCATCTGCTGAACAAGACAATCTAAAACCAGGTATTTTTGATATTTCTACGATTCTTCTACCCGCTCCTCAAGATAAATATGCCTCAATGATATTTGCTATACTAGATGACAAGAGAGCGATCGTTGGTACAGGATTTTTAGTTGAATTTCAACAGCAGCTTTTTGGAGTGACATGTGCTCACATTCTGACGAACCTGGAAAAACAGAAGGGTGATGTAGTAAAGATCGCTACCAGAAATCGTGTCACAGACGGCACTGAGCGAACCAGAGAATTTCACGCCCATATTTTACGGTTTATGCCGCCAAAGGGAGGCATTCAGCCCAACAACTGGTTCGCTGAAGAAGATATTGCAATTCTTGCTGTCCCCCCTATTCTCAATTCGCTTCGCCCCAACTTCTTACCATTGGTTAGTCCACCTGCCAATGAAACGGGATTCCTATGCGACTTTTTTGGTTATCCGCAATCTAAAGGAAACAGGGGAGACTTATATAAAAAGATTATTTACCAGCATAAAGTGTCTAGCGGTTTTATTAAACTTGCTCATGAACCTCAATCAACTGAAGAGAAGCTGGAAAAGGGTATCAGTGGGGCCCCATTACATTATACAAACCAGAAAATCATTGTGGGAATGGTACAGGCCGTGTACGGAGAACAAATCGCTTATTTAATTCCAGCCCAAACCATCCTCGACACATTGGCGCAGGTCATTCAATCACAAGGAGAAGCTAAAGTATGAGCAATTTTATTCCTGTCAATACTCCAGGCGGTATGATTTGGGCGGAAATTGAGCAGACGAAACAACAAACAGGGCTTGAACTTACTGCTGCCCAACGCGAGAAAGTGTTTAAAAGCTTTGAAGAAACGGCCGAAGCCCTGAAACAAAATGCCCAATATCTACTCAACCTTCTAAAAGAACTTTCCCCCGAAGAAGTACAAGTCTCCTGCGGTATTAAAGTAGGTGCTGAGGGAGGTAATACCTTTTTTGGTCTGGCAAAAGTCAGTAGCGAAGCCAGTTATACCGTCACTATCAAATGGAAAGCCAGCCAGGGACTCACCTAAACAGCAATGTTTATGTGATTACCATATCAAATTTTGCGTCCAGTTTATTCTTGGGAAACCTGGATTTTCTAACTAATTTTGAAGGCAAGAACCAATATGACAGACAGTACCCAATCACAACTCCAGTCCAAACTTCAGCACGAATACCGCTTCCAAACTGGCACAAAGATAACAAACCGCTATCAAATCCTGGCAACCCTCGGAGTGGGTGGTTTTGCTGAAGTATACAGATGTTACGACGAAAAACTTAAACGAGATGTCGCTGTGAAAGTTTTTACAAAAGGGGAAATCAAAGAAGAGGTTATCTCTGCACGATTAGATCACCCTAACATCGTAGATTTGTATGATGTAACAACAGATACAACCCCTGCCGTTGTCGTTTCCAAATTCATAGACGGACAAACCCTGGAGGAATTTCTAAACAACGCCTCTTATCACCGCCTGACGCTTAACGAGACCGTCTTAAAAATGATCCAGCAAATTGCTAGTGCCTTGGATCACGCCCACAAAAAAGAGGTCGTTCACCGCGATATTAAACCCAGTAACATCTTGTTAGATAAAAACAGCAATGCTTATTTAGCGGATTTTGGTCTGGCAAGCATCAAGGAACAATCTATTCCGGGTTCATCCGTGGTAAGCAAAGAAGCAAGGGAAATGTTAGGTGGAACAGTTCCTTATATGGCCCCAGAACAAATCCTGGAAAAAGTGAAAGGAAACGAGAGCAGTGATGTGTTTTCATTTGGGGTAGTCGTTTACGAAATATTGACAGGCCGTTTGCCTTACCAAGGGCGAGAAACTCGCCTGGTTATTCAGATTGCAAATGGGGAGGTTCTTCCGCCCACTGTGGCTAATCCTGAATTGCCCAAAGGCATTGAACCCGTTCTACTTAAAGTTTTAAGTCGAGAACCGGGGGAAAGGTACAAAACAGCCCAGGCGTTTTATGAAGCGTTGGAATCGGTGAGTAAAGCCTATGCCACCGCCAACACACTTTACGAACAAGCCATGGAACTTGCAGAAAAGCGAAATTGGCGAGAGGCTTTGACACGTTTTGAGCAGTTGGAAAAACAAGCCCCAGGGCATAAAGATACCACTTACCAACTGGATCAGGTGCGGCAAAAGGTCAGATTGTTGGATTTGGCTGAAAAGGCTGAAACGTCCTTAAAAGATAAACAGTACCAGGAAGCCTTAAAAACGCTGGAACTGTTGCAGCAGG
>CAZPEJ010000415.1:0-4978 GCA_964585465.1 uncultured Ardenticatenaceae bacterium | reverse complement strand
GGTTATGTCACCCTGGAAATTAGCAACACTACCCCTTTGCCAGCCCGTGTTTACGCCAACGAAGGCATTGCCCAAGTACTCTTCTTTGAGTCTGACGAGGAGTGCGAAGTATCCTACGCTGACCGCAAAGGGAAATATCAGGCGCAACAGAGTATTGTTTTGCCCCGCATTTAGTCCAAAATCACTTGGTGGGTTGACAGTTTGGCTGGCATCATTATAATGCGGCTATAAGTTAGCCCTGTGGGTTTACAAAGTTAGTTTTTAATTGAACAAGATTTCATCGCCGCTCCCAAAAAGAGCGGCTTCATTTGTGTATGGAGGTTATACCATGTTAAATAAAAAATTTGTCAAAACAAAAGGTGAATACGAAGTAACCTTTGAATACAACGCCGAACAGGCCAAAGAAGTTGTTTTGGTTTCTGATTTTAATGGCTGGCAGCCAGTTGCCATGA
Source organism: uncultured Ardenticatenaceae bacterium (assembly GCA_964585465.1). GTDB lineage: Bacteria > Chloroflexota > Anaerolineae > Promineifilales > Promineifilaceae > CAZPEJ01. The sequence goes on along the minus strand of CAZPEJ010000415.1, from coordinate 4,526 downwards.
AAAAATCCAAAGAAGGCCCATTCCGCACCAAAGTTCGTTTGCCCAAAGACAGCCAGTTCCAATTCCGCTATCTGGTGGATAATGAAAACTGGGTGAATGACGAAGCGGCTGATGCTTATTTGCCTAATGAACACGGCAGCGAGAATAGTGTGGTGGTCACACCCGGCAGCTAAGTCTCTGACAAACCCCAGGGGATTTCCCTATTAGCTAACACAAACCTATAAAAAGCGGTCTGGAAACAGACCGCTTTTTGCTTACAGGTTCCTTGTGGAATCCTTACACCCGGATGAATTGAAAAAACGCTGGCTGATTGCTTGTTATACTCACAACAGAATGTTGATGGGTGGTTAGAGATTAGAGATTGGAGATTGGTGTATCTCTCATCAAGGCAGGCAATTTATGACTGGTAAAAAGTTCTGGCTGTTTTTTGTGTTGTGGGTGTTGTTAACTGGCTGTCGCAGGGATGATGTGGCCCCGGCAACGGCCGTTTCCCCCACGCCTCCGATATTTCCTTCGACTACCTCCCTGGCAACGGCCGTTCCCACCACCCCAATTACCGATGAAGACGTGGCCCGTTACCTCAATCTCTACCTGTTTGGCAGCCGCCCTGGAGCGGCCGAAGCCAGCCAGGCCATCCTTGCCGCCCGCGACCAACGGTTTACCGCCGTTTTGATTGAACTCCTCCACTTTCGCCAGATTGGCCTGCCTACCAACCGTTTTGCCCATGAATATGCCGCCGATCTGGAAGCCCTGACCGGACAAACCTGGGGAGAGGATTGGGCAGCCTGGACAGAGTGGTATGGCAAAACAGAGTTAACCCCTCCGCCTGGTTTTTTGGCCTGGAAAGGAATTTTGTTTTCGGCCGTTGATCCCCGCTTTGGCGACTTTTTCCAGGAAACATTTCCGGTCAATTTGCGTGTGGAGGAGATTGTGTGGGGTGGGGTGCGGGTGGATGGCATCCCCGCCCTGGATAACCCCACCCTGTTATCCCCGGCCGAAGCCACCTACCTGAACCCGGAAGATGCAGTATTTGGGTTGTCGTTCAATGGGGATTCCCGTGCCTACCCTTTGCGAATTTTAGATTGGCACGAGATGGCAAATGATGTGGTGGGGGGTGTGCCAGTGTCGCTGGCTTATTGCACCTTGTGTGGAGCGGCAGTGGCCTATGACGGCCGGGCCAGCGACGGCACTGTTTACACTTTTGGTTCATCTGGCATGTTGTATCGCAGTAATAAATTGATGTATGACCGCCAGACCCGCACCTTGTGGAACCAGCTGACTGGCGAGCCGGTGTTAGGGCCGCTGGTGGGGCAAGGGGTGACGTTGGATATTCTGCCGGTGGTGTTGACCACCTGGGAAGCGTGGCTGGCAGAACACCCCGATAGCAAAGTGGTGGATATTAACACGGGTTTCCCACGAGATTACACCCCCGGCGCGGCTTATGCCCATTACTTTTCGTCGCCCGATACCATGTTTCCGGTGGCCCAACGCAGTGATGTGTTGGACACCAAAACCCAGGTGTATGCGTTGCGGATTGGTGAGGTGGCAAAGGTGTATCCTTTGGAACTTCTGCTCCAGGCGCGTGTGGTGAATGATGTAATGGGGGAAACGGCCGTTTTCCTCACTGTTTCTGGTGATTGGGTGCAGGTGACAGGCAGCAGCCGCTTGAGTAGTGAAGTCACTTACTCTAGCGGGGCCGAAGTGCGGGCTTATGAACGGGGAACGAACACTTTTCATTTAGGGAGTGCTGAAAATACACTGGTGGATGAAAACGGCCGAATCTGGCAAATCACCGAAGAAGCCTTAATTGGCCCAGATGGAGAAACCCTGCCCCGTCTGGGTGGGCACCTGGCCTACTGGTTTGGCTGGTACGCCTTTTTCCCCGACACGCTGATTTATGAGCCGTAACCTGGGAAAAACATAAGGCATGATTGGAAGTAACGATTCAGCTTCTCTGGGACAAAGAAATCCTTCCTATGACCTCCCCAAAATAACGTACAGGTGGTACGATAACGGCCGTTGTGTTTGCACAGTAGACAAAACTCAAACCCCCTGGAGGTCACGATGATAAAAGAAAAAATCCTCAAATGGCGAATTTTGTTATTAGTTGTTCCCATTGCCCTGATTGGCGGCTGGTTACTCATTCGCCCCACGTCCCCCGCCGACGAAACAACTATTCGGCAACAAGCTCTTTCGCTGTTTGCTCCGGCCGGGGGAAGTTCCGCCAGCAATGGGGTTGCGCCAGATGTGCAACAAGTTGAACCGGTGGTTGTCAACCTGGCAGATATTCCGGCCGGGGTTTACGACCCTAATAATCAGTATGACCGTTGGTTGCGGGGGGAAATTGACCTGCAAGCGCGTGAAAACATTGTGAGCGAGTTAGAAATTGCCAATTTACAGGCAGAATCATTGGCGTTGGAGGCAAACCCGGCCGCCAACGGGACAAATGCGCTCCTGGCTCCCACACCACTTAGTTCGTTTGTCAGCCTGGATTATACGCAATGTTGTGGTGGTGGCGGCAATGTGCCACCCGACCCAGAACTGGCAGTTGGCCCCAACCATGTCATTGCAGTGGTCAATGTGGCTTTCCAGATTTACAACAAAAGCGGCACGGTGTTATCTGGGCCGACCACATTTTCCAGTTTTATGAACTCCAACCCCAACTGTACTGGCGTTTTTGACCCCAATGTGTTGTATGACGAAGAGGCGGATCGGTATATGTTAGGGATTGATGCAGATGGGACACATTACTGTATTGCTGTCTCACAAACGAACGATCCATTAGGGGCCTGGAGCATTTATGCCTTTGCTACCGCCACCGGGGTGGAGTTTTTTGATTACCCGCACGTTGGGGTGGGGCGAGATGCTATTTACATGGGGGCAAATATCTTCTCCTGTGATACGTGTGGTTTCCAGGAGGCACGGATTTGGGCTTTTAACAAGTGGGAAATGTACGCGGGGTTATCGGCAACGGCCGTTACCCGCGACCTTGCAGCTAATCACGACACCCCTCAACCCCTCAACCTGCACGGATACAATCAAGGCACCTGGCCCTCCAGCGGCCCCCATTACCTGTTTGTGGAAACCAATTACAACGGGGCCAACCACACCCTATTTTCCTGGAACGATCCCTTTGGGGCTAATACCTTTGCAACTGTTAGCTCCATCAACTTGAACACCGCCACAGGAGTCACTGCTGCTTTGCCGGTGAGTGTGCCACAAATGGGTGGTAGCAACGTGCAGGGGAACGATTGGCGGCCACAGGATTTTGAATATCGTAATGGGTATGGCTGGACGACAATGACAATTGGTTGTAACCCTGGTAGTGGCACAGTCAACTGCGTGCGTTGGGCACAAATCAACCTGAGTACTGGTGTCGTGACCGATGCCGGGGTTTATAGCTCAAATGGGGTATATCGCTTCTTTGCTGATTTGGCGGTGAACCATTGTAATGATATGGCGGTAGGGTATACCAAATCAAACAGCAGCATGTTTCCGGCCGTTTGGTATACAGGACGTGAGCATACAGACGCAGCGGGTACTTTACAAACAGAGGCGGAATTAAAAGCAGGCGAAATTACCTACACGGCTTTCGATAGCCCTCCGCGCCGATGGGGGGATTATACGGAAATGACCATAGACCCAAATGGGGTAACGTTCTGGTATTTGGGGGAATATAGCAAAAACACGGGGACTACGGATGGCCGTTGGGGAACTTACATTGGGTCTTTTAGTTATGGCAGCTGTATCGCTCTCACCCCGACACCTTCACCGACAACAACCCAGGGCCCCACCTCTACACCTTCTGGCACTCCCACAGTGACCGGAACGCCCACAGTTTCTACCACCCCCACCGCCTCTGTCAGCCCAACGCCGACTACTTTTGGTGGCACACCAACCTCTACCCTTACCCCAGCACCTTCTCCTGGGCCGACTTATTCGCCTACCCCTGGGCCGACTTATTCGCCTACCCCTGGGCCGACTTATTCGCCTACCCCGACAAACAGCCCAACTCATACGGCCACTGCTACGGCAAACGCTCCCACACCAACCCCGACGCATACACCAACAGCAACCAGTACACCTGAAATGGTAGAATTTTTCCTTTACTTGCCAATGGTGACTAAGCCGTAAACATGACGATAGCCAAAAAGCAAAACAGCTCAGGAAACTAACCGAGCTGTTACGCAGAAGGGTATGAAGTTGCAGAGATACCGTGTTTTTTTCAGGTTTCGTTGGGCAGATTTACTCAACCTTTTGACCGCTTTCCGTCCAGGTGGTGTACTGACCACAACGATTTCAAAATAGTTTGTACAGGTAATCTCTATGGTGAAATGATAGGGGAACGGCCGTTTCCCGTCTGCCCTATTTAACACAGCCAACTTGTAAAATTGTTCACAACCTTATACAGTTGGCAGCGGATGAAAACAGATAAACGGATCATGCTCGACTGAGCCATCTGTTTATCTGTTTCTATCTGTTGTCTGCTAGGGGTGAAAATGGTATTTGTCAGTTAACCAGCTATA